>JAGRLQ010000281.1 GCA_020441735.1 Nitratireductor sp. | reverse complement strand
GTCGCTCTTCATGAACTGGTACAATTCCAAAATGGCGCTGGTTGAGCGGTAAGGGAGAAAAATCATGTCAGATACCGATTCCCAAACCGCACTATACCTGGCCGATACCGGCGCGCTGGAAATCGCCTATGTGCGCGAGGAGATGTCACGACCGCTGCCGGCACCGGCCTCGGAAGTGGGTGTGGTTGGCTGGATGCGCAAGAACCTGTTCAATGGCTGGTTCAACACTGCGCTGACCCTGTTTGCCCTGTGGCTTCTCTACATGATCCTGCCGGGCATCCTGAACTTCAACTTCTTCAACGCCGTGTGGAGCGGCTCGGACCGGCTGGCCTGTTCCGACGTCAATCAGGGTGGCGAACTCTATGAGGGCTGGAAGGGGGCCTGCTGGCCCTATATCGGCGCCTATTTCAAACAGTTCATCTTCGGCCGCTATCCCGATGCGGAGCTGTGGCGGCCCATCCTTGTGCTGATCATGTTCTTTGCCGGTCTCATCCCGATGCTGATCCCAAGCGCTCCGTTCAAGCGCGAGAACATCATCTACATGCTGGGGATTTTCCCGGTGGTCGCCTTCATTCTGCTGACCGGCGGCAATCTGAACTATAACGGTTTTCTGCTGCCCAACGCGATCATGGCAGATTCAGCTCTGAAATTCTGGATCGACTATGTCCTGCTGACGGCAATCATCTGCGGCATCGTCCATTTCATCGTACGCGGCATGGATGGCGATTCACGGCGGCCGATCATGCTGACCATCATGGTGATGGCGCTGCTCGGCGTGGTCCTGTTCCTGACCTCGATCGATTTCGGACTGACGTTCGTCGAGACCCCGCAATGGGGCGGCTTCCTGATGACACTGGTGATTGCCGTTACCGGCATCGCGGCATCGTTGCCGCTCGGCATCGCACTGGCACTCGGTCGGCGGTCGCAGATGCCGGTGGTCAAGCTGCTGTCGGTGATTTTCATCGAGTTCTGGCGCGGCGTACCGCTGATCACCGTGCTGTTCATGTCCTCGGTTCTTCTGCCGATCTTCCTGCCGGACGGCGTTACCTTCGACAAGCTGTTGAGGGCGCTGATCGGTGTTGGCCTGTTCTCGGCAGCCTATATGGCTGAAGTGGTGCGCGGCGGCCTTCAGGCCATTCCCAAGGGCCAGTATGAAGGCGCCATGGCGCTCGGCCTCGGCTACTGGCAGATGATGCAGAAGATCATTCTGCCGCAAGCACTGAAGATCGTCATTCCAGGCATCGTCAACACGTTTATCGGCCTGTTCAAGGATACCACGCTGGTTTCCATCATCGGCCTGCTCGACTTCCTGGGAATGATCAATCTCAGCCACTCCGATTCAAGTTGGGCAACCCCTGTTCAGGCGATTACGAGCTACATCTTCTGCGCCTTCGTCTTCTTCCTGTTCTGCTACTCCATGGCGCGCTACTCCAACTACATGGAACGGCGGCTCGACACCTCATACCGCTGACGCGGAAACTGAAAACAAATCCACTACGGGCAACGGCCCGAACCGGAAATCACAAAAAGGGGTTAGACCCAAATGGCAAAAGCAAGCACCAAGAAATCGGCTCCGAAAACCAAAAAGCCGTCGAGCATGGCAAAGCCGAAACAGGCAGACGATCTCAAGCGCATTTCCGGCGTGGGTCCCAAGCTCGAGGGCGTGCTTAATGGCATGGGCATTTACAAATACGCCCAGATTGCCAAGTGGACGAAACCGGAAATCGAATATGTCGACGACTACCTGAATTTCAAGGGTCGCATCGGGCGTGACGACTGGGTTGGCCAGTGCAAGGCTTATGCGAAGGAAGCAGCCAAGAGCTCTTCCGCGGGCAGCAAGCCGGCGGCAAAGAAAAGCAAGGCGAGCGCTTCGCGGGCAACCACGCCGAAGGTCCGCTCGAAACGCGCCGCCAGCCCGGCACCGGCGATGGCTGCCGCCATGCCGGCGAAAGCCCCTGCCAAGGCCAAGGCTAAGCCTGCTTCCGGCATGACGGTTTCCGATACCGATGTCGCCGTCGAGATCACCGACATGCACAAGTGGTATGGCGATTTCCACGTGCTCAAGGACATCAATCTGAAGGTCATGCGCGGCGAGCGCATCGTCATTGCCGGGCCTTCGGGCTCGGGCAAATCGACCATGATCCGCTGCATCAACCGGCCGGAAGAGCACCAGAAGGGCAACATCGTTGTTGACGGCATCGAACTGACCAACGACCTCAAACGCATTGATGAAGTGCGCC
>JAGRLQ010000032.1:22268-46802 GCA_020441735.1 Nitratireductor sp. | reverse complement strand
TGATCAGCCCCACTTGAGTGGTCCGATTTGATTGTTAGTGCATGATCGGTCTTTGGTCCATTGGGATGGTGGTTTCAGGGGCCGGCGGGCGGTAGCCCAGTGCACTGTGTGGGCGTTTCGTGTTGTAGTGTCTCCTCCATTGCTCGATCAGGATTTGAGCCTCCCTGAGGCTATAGAAGATCTCGCCATTGAGCAGTTCGTCTCGGAACCTGGCATTGAAGCTTTCGCAATAACCGTTCTCCCATGGGCTACCAGGCTCGATATAGGCCGTGCTGGCACCGACAGCTGCGATCCAGTCGCGAACTGTTTGCGCCACAAACTCCGGGCCGTTGTCTGACCGGATGTACGTTGGAACCCCTCTCAGGATGAACAGATCGCTCAGGGCATCGATAACGCTGGCTGCATTGAGCTTGCGATCAACCTTGATGGCCAGACACTCCCGGCTGAACTCATCAAGGATGTTCAACGTGCGGAACACCTTGCCATCATCGGTTCGACAATGGACGAAGTCATATGACCAGACGTGATTGCGATACTCCGGCCTGAGCCGAACGCACGAACCGTCATTGAGCCAGAGCCTGCCCTTCTTCGGTTGTTTCATGGGAACTTTAAGCCCCTCCCGCCGCCATAGCCGTTCGACACGCTTGTCGTTTACCTGCCAGCCCGCATCTCTCAGCAGCGCAGCAATCCGACGGTATCCATAGCGACCATACTGACGAGCCAGCTCGACCATGTCCGCTATCAGGTGCTCTTCATCAGCACGGCCCCTTGGTAGCTTGCGCTGGGTGGAACGATGCTGACGCAGAACCCTGCATGCACGACGCTCCGAGACATTCAACCGGTGACGAACTTGGTCAATGCAGGCACGGCGACGGGAAGGGCTTAGAAGTTTCCCCGGGCGGCCTCAGCCAGGATGAGCTTGTCCAGCGTCAGATCCGAGACGGCTTTCCTCAGCCGCTCGTTCTCCTTTTGAAGCCGTTTGAGTTCCTTAAGTTGGTCGGTTCCCATCCCGCCATACTGCTTGCGCCAGCGGTAATAGGTCTGCTCGGTAATGCGAACCTCCCGGATCGCATCAACCCGCGCCATCCCCTGGCCGACAAGCACCTCAACCTGCCGCAACTTCGTGACAATCTCTTCCGGCTTGTGACGTTTCGTAGCCATTATGATCCTCCGTTTTCCTAACTATAACGGCGGACCACTTCATTGGGGGAGGATCAGAGTTCTAGGCAGATTTTCGAACTTCGGTTCCAAACTGTCCGAACCTTCGTGTGTGGCCTGGGTCCGTCAGGTAAGGTTGCACAATGCTGCCAGCTTCATGCTGTTGCAAATGCTGAACTGACTTCGCTCTGCAGTGTTGGGAAACCACTGCACAAACGGGGCACTGCCAGAGGAAACCGGTTGATCAGGCAAGTCGTGGCGCGTGGCGTCCGGTTATGAGTCTGATCAGCCGTTTCGCAATTCAAGGCATCGCCTGAGATCACGCCGGCATTGGCAATGGCATCCCTCCCAGAGACAATGGCAAAATTGCCCCAAAGGTCGCGTTCAAGCCACTGGGGGGTAACCGGTTGGGGCGCCATCGACTGAAGGTCAATCACTGGCGCCTGCAGATAGGCGGGCATTGCCGCACCGGTCGGAAAGACAATATCCGCTATAATGGAAACAGGCTCGCGCGCAGCAATGCCGAGCTTGTGGAACGCGTTGCCGGCCTTTGCGCCGAATACGCCCACCATCCGGCATCACGCCGGGAAGCTTGTTTAATACTCGGGCTTGCACCGATGATGGCGGAGACGTAGCGGTTGAAGTAAACTGCAGTGCGGGATGCCAAGTCAGAGAGAAGATGCATGAGCAATAATGAGATGGATGAGAAATACGCAGCCGGCATGAAGGTTCGTCGCAGAATTCTCGGCGAGGCGCATGTCGACAAGGCGGTTGAGAATACGACGCCGTTGAACAAGGAATTTCAGGACATGCTCACCCAATACGGTTGGGCCGATGTCTGGGGCAGGGATGGCTTCGACTATCGTACCCGCCGCATCCTCGTCCTTGGCACGATGATGGCGCTAGGCAGATGGGAAGAATTTGTCATGCATCTGCGCGCTGCGCTGCGTGACAACTTTTCGCTGGAAGACATCAAGGAAATCATGCTGCAGCAGGCAGTCTATTGCGGACTGCCGGTATCGAACACGTCCTATCATCACCTCAATGCGGTGATCGAGGAATTGGAGGCCGAGGGGGTTGAGCTCAATTGGGGCAGCCTGAAGCCCGACGCATGACCGCCGCTCCGAACAATCTTGACGATGTTCTCTCTGCCCTCGAGGCGGAAATCGTCGAAGAGAGAATATGCCCGCTGACGAGCAGAAGGCTTGCCGCCACGCTTGATTTCAGTGTTCCGGATACGATGGATGGCGATGAAGTCCTGCCTCTGACTCACTGGCTTTACTGCCTGCCCATCGTCGCGCATGCCGGTCTTGATCATAACGGACACCCGGTGCGCGGCAGGAACCTGCCGGACCTGCCATTCTTCAAGCGCATGTTTGCAGGTTCGGATGTCCAGTTTATCGCGCCTCTGCGCGCGGGTGCACGGGTTCGGCGTACCGGCACGGTAACGAGCATCCTTCCAAAGCAGGGCCGTAGCGGCGCGTTCTATCTGGTCAATGTCAGGCAGGAATATACCGGTGAAGAAGGGCCGCTCATCATCGACGATCAGAAGATTGTCTACCGCAAGGAAGTCAGTCACAGCGCAAGCACGGGGGCCGCGCCGCAAAAGGAACTGCCGGCTGCCGAGTGGTCGAAGACCTATCTTCCGGACGAGCGGATGCTGTTCCGGTATTCCGCGCTCCTGTTCAGTGCGCACCGCATTCATTTTGATCGTGAATTCACCCTGGCCGAAGGCTATCCTGCCCTGGTGGTGCATGGGCAACTTGTTGCCACCTGTCTTGCGCAACTGGCGGTGCAGAGTGCAGGCAAACCGCTCAAAAGCTTCTCCTACCGTTCTACCTCTCCGTTGTTTGAAAAACGGCCTTTCCAGGCTTGCGGTCGCTTGAACGGGGAAGGGGCGGAGTTGTGGGCGTTGGATGATGCGGGCGGTCTCAGCATTCGTGCAAGTGCGGAATTCAGGAAGGATGCATCCTGATCCGTCCACCTTGGACACTGGGCGAAGGACAATGGCTGAGTTGCTGGAGGCCAAGATCGTTTGAACCGGGACTGACAGCCCATTCCGAAAGAAAACCAGTCTTCGAAACAGGGGGCACGCTCGCAAGCCTGTTTGCATCGGTTCTGAATCTCGCGGCTGGCGGTTTGATGGTTTCCGAGGGCTTCAGTTCTGAGTAGCCCTACATCAGATGAAACAGTTGTCCCATCGCCTTTCTCACTAGGTCCTTCTGCCCGGCGCATTGCAGCTTCTCGCAGGCTGCTTTTGTGTGCGCCCGCTTGGTTTCATAGGAAACGTTGTCCAGCTCTGCGGCCTGGCGGAGTTCCAGCCCGCCCACGATTTGAAAAATGGTCCTTTTTTCAGCAGCCGTCAGTTGGGATGCGCCGTTGAAAGTCGCCATGATCCTGCCAAAGAGATCGTCGGAGATAATCAGGCCGCGAAGTCTGATCCCGGTTCTGCCTTTCCCGTCGTGAAATCTGTAAGGCAGGTACCACAGAAGAAGATCATGCCGGGAAATCCAGTCAAGCGTTCCGGCAACAAGATTGCCTTGGGCTGCTCGCCTGACGAGCAGATCGATGCCGAAATCGCGCTGGCTGTCTGTGATGATGTGTGTGGTGAGATCGGACATGTCGCTCACACCGCCGCGAACGAACCGGCCATCAAGTTCAAACTCCGCCCACCTTATCTCGAATGCTTCGAGTTTGACGTCGTCGGAGGCGCGCTCGGTGATCCTCTCAATCGCCGAAACCGCGCTGTGCGCCGGTAAAAGGGAAAACACTGTGTCGAGTGCTTCTCTTCTCATCGGTCTACCGAAAGCGACTGGTTACAGCCTGATGCTGCGATGGGTTCATCATAGTGTCCACACCGGGTTAACTTGGTGCTTGCCATTTCGGGCACACTGCGCTGTGGATCATGCTGGCTAATGCATCAACCTGATGCGCCATAAAATTGTAATTTAATCAAAGAGATAAGGTCAATTAGTGCAGGGGTTTGCAATTTGAAAAAATAAACGGACCGGACGGAGGGAAGGATTGCAAAAAATTTTTCAAAACAATGGCTTGGAAATGCCTGTCATTTGGATTTGCGCATTTTGCGCTTTCAATCCGAAAACGCTTTAGCTTTTCTTTTTGAAAATCCGCCCTTTTCTCAATATTGATGCTGGGTGGGCGGCTTTGGGGGGAGGATGGATGAATACCGGTTCACACCAGGAAACGCAGGCTGAGGACAAGAAGACCCAGATACTGAAAGCAACCACACGTCTGCTCACAACCCAGGGCCTCAGGGCATTTTCATTTGAGGCAGTCGCCAATGAAGCAGGCCTGTCCCGTCAGCTGGTCCGCTATTACTACGATGATCTCGACGCCTTGATTGTTGAGTTGTGTGACTATCTTGGCAAGGAGTACCAGGACATTCTGGTTGCCGGCATTGTGAAGGTAGGCCAGGTCGAGCGGCTTGAGTTCTTCAAGGACTTCTTCTTCGGGATGGCGAAAGACCACCCCATGCCGGAAAACCTGGAAGTATATGACTCGTTTTTCTCCTATGCGGTTGGTTCAGGCGCATTGAAAGAGCGCCTTCATACTAAGTACAAGACGCTCGCTCAGGTTATCATTCATGAGTTGGCCATTGCGCATCCCGAACTCAACAGCCGGGCATGCCAAGAACTGTCATTCCTGTTCGTATCAATGATGCATGCGCACTGGAGTTTTGTAGCCACGCTGGAGTTTGGAACCGAACATAACCGCGTCGCCAGAAAGGCCATCGACCGCTTGATAGACTCCTATGTCAAGGAAGCTGTTTCCACAGCCGGGGAAAGAAACGGCGATCAGTCCGTATGAAATGACCTTGCGTCCCGGAACTCGTTCTAAATGGTTGCGGGTTTTTGGTGCCTTGCTGGCAGGAGAGCAGGCTAGCGTTGCCGGGGAAACAATTTACAAATGAGCTGGTTGCTCTCTCACTGAGGCAGGCGGAAGCGGGGGCAACAGTCGGCTGATAGCTTCGCCGCTGCCGACCGGTCGGATTGCACGGCAGATATCTTCACGGCTGTAGCGCGGTTCCCAGTTCATCCTCTCACGCGCCGAGGAAATATCAGCCCAGCTCTCAGGTACATCTCCTTGCCGGCGCGGTCTAAACCTGTGCGGAATGGCGATCCCGGAAGTCGCTTCGAATGCGGCGACAAGCTGCAAAACCGTGGTTCCCTTTCCGCTGCCAAGGTTCAGGATCGCGTGTTCTTCCCTCATCGTGCTCAGCATCTCCAAAGCACTCAGATGGGCTTCGGCGATATCGCTGATGTGAACAAAATCGCGCACGCAGGTGCCATCCGCAGTGTGGTAGTCCGAGCCGAAAACCTCAAGCTGACCAAGCCTGCCGCTTGCCACCTGTGCAATCGTGTCAGCCAAAGACGGCTGAGCTGCGGGGCAGTGTGTTCGATGCATTCGCAGATATGGATCGCAGCCCACCGGATTGAAATACCGCAATACAGCACACCGGCGCCCGCTTCCGCCTGAGGCCCATTGTTTGAGCAGCCCTTCGCACTTCAGCTTCGACTCTCCGTATGGCGAAAGGGGAGCAGTGGGATGTTTTTCATCCATGGGCAGGTATTCAGGATTGCCGTATACCGATGCGGAAGAGGAGAATACCATTTGCCGGCATCCGCTCTCATCCATCGCCGCTAGAACATTCGCCAAGCCACCCACATTGGTGCGGTGATACCTGCCGGGCTCCGCGAAGGACTCGGCGACCTGCTTCAAGCCTGCCAGATGTATTGTTACATCCGGCTTTGTTGAGCTGTAGAGTTCCGCAAGCTGTCTTTTCGAAAGCATGTCGGCCTTGACGAAGCGCAGCCTGTTTGCGCCAAACTGCCGAAGCGTGGCAACGACAGCTTCATCTGACGTGCTCAAATTGTCGGCAATCGTGGTTTGAATCCCCTGCCGCAGCAACGTCAAGGCGACGTGCGAACCGATGTAACCCGCTCCGCCTACAATCAGCACGTTTTGAGGCGGTAACATCACGGGAAATCTGCGTTAGTTGCTATAGCTGGTCCGACTGGTGCTCGGCTCGATTTGCTCTCCCTTGCCGCCGCTCCAATACCGGTCGATCACGCATTTTCCGGCGAAGAAGTCAGCCATTCCGCAGGCTGCCATGAGCTCAGGATCGGAGTTTCCGAAATACAGCCGAAGCCCGCCCAGCGCCTGAAACATATTGCGCTGGCCAAGGGCATTTTCTCCCAGCGACGTCAGCCCGTTCAAGGCGGATATTCCAGGTAGCGCCGTGCCGGTCTCATGACTTTCAGGAAGATGGGCATTGGCGAGTGCAGCCGAGCCAAGGCCAATCATGCCCGCAATCCCGGAGACTTTTGCAATCACCCCTCCCAGGCTTTTTCTCGCCTTGGGGGTGTCAATCGAACTGGCGTCTACCGGCGTATGGGACCCGGCCGGCACTTCTGTAACGACGGAAATCGTGTTGAGTACCTTCGAAAGGTCGCTGTTGGCGCCACTTTCAAAGACATTCCAGGCGGTTGTTTCAAGGCGCTTCACCATTGCCGGGTTGACGACAGGATCCTTGCCGGCGGCGGGGTCAAGAACGAGAAGCAGCGAGCCGGTTTCTGATTGCCATAGCAGTTTTTTCAGCCAGTGACCAAACTCCGAACGCATCCTCGAGGCAAGGCTAAGAAGATCGTCCGCGCGAGAAAATGCTCCGGTCGGATCGCAGACAATCTCATCATGCGAGAACGTGCCGATAAAGTGTTCGAGGCATCTTGGTTCGAACAGGTTCTTGAAGGCGTGATGGCGGATCACAACGCTCAAATCGGCATCAAACTCGCCGAAACGGGCGCGTATGAAACGCTCATTTTCTTCGGAGAGGTTGCCCTTGGCCGTATGAACAGTCAGTGTCCGGTGCTTGTTGTTCCTGTCCAGACCAGCCAGGAAAAACAGTCCGCATCTCTCGTTGCGGAGCACCTGGGAAATCTCAGGTGAATGCATGATCCACTCCATCCGTCGATTCAAAGCCCCCTCGACAGCAAAGCAGAATGCAAAAAAAGCACATTACCCAATTGGGTAACGCGCTGCCGAAAACTCTTTAATTACCGGACAAAGTTTGCCGACTGTGCAAGTCGGAGTGGAATTCGGCATGGGAAAGCAGCCAGGCTTCCCGGCGCAGCGCATTGCGGGCGTTGGTCGCCTTGTGCAGTGCCTCGCGCCAGAAAGGCCACCAGGCCGCACAGTGCCGTTGCCAGCTCCAGTCGAGGGCGCGCTGCCTGTTTTCCTTGCCGAGCGCTTCCTGCAGGGACGGGTTTTCAAGAATTTCGGTCACCGCCTTTGAGAATTTCTCAGGTTTGGGGTCCTCGATGATAAAGCGTGTTTGCAACTCGCCGAGAACCTCCGGAACAATGCCGACATCGGTAGAAACCACCGGTATGCCGCACGCCATGGCTTCAAGCAGGGGATTGGGTGTGCCTTCCATGCTCGAAGTGCAGACAAAGACGTCCAGTCCCCGGTAAAAGTCCGGCATCTCGCTGAACGGAATCCGGTTTTTCTGAGGGTCGGCAACCCTCTCCTGAACATTGCTTCCGCTCTGCTTGATCTCCGCCATCATCGGCGCAAAAAGGCGATGGTATCCTTTAACGTCGCCGGCATCGGAGTTTTTTCCCCAGGCGCTGTTCCCTGCCCAGCCGACAGCTTTTTGCTGCCTCCCTGTTTCTCCCATTGTCGAAGGCGAAAAGTGATCGGTATCCACGCCATCGGCAATGATCACATCAGGGGCGGGAATTTGCGGCTCGCCGTTGTAGATTGCATGTAACTTCTTTGAGGAAGCGGTGTAGCCATCAATCAGGGCGAAGTCGTAGCGCCGTTCCTGCAGCTGCTTGGCGTCGCTGAACAGGTGGTCGTAGACCGATGTGGTAAACGCGCACGAACTCAGGGATCGGACCAGCGCCTCGTACGGGAAATTCATCGCCCGTGCCGCCTTGGCAATCGTACTGGGAGACAGCAGGTAAAACAGGTCCTCACGCCAGAATACATGGCAAACGTCGATGCGGTTCATCATCAGCCGCTCAAAAAAGATCTGCTCTCGCTCAAGGGTGTCCTGCATGTAAAGTTTGAATATCAGATTGTCGTCTGAATGCCGTTCGATGTTCTTTGCAATGTTATCGAAAGCCCAGTCCGGCTTGTCAGGGCACAGCAATACCCTTAGCGGAGCAGGCGCGCTCTGCCGTTTCGTGCCCTGCTGGTGATCGTGTGTGCGCATTGATGGTTGCCTTGACTGCGTTGGCAAGCTTCATTGATACGAAGATAGGTGCAGCAGATAACAGCCTTGCAATGCCATCTGGCAAGTAGCTGCAAAAGGAAACATGCGGGCAGGATGACAAACTGGCTTTCTGGACTAGGTAGAAGGTTAAGGGAAAAAGGAGCCGGCTCCGACCGCGAGCATCTCCAGGAGGTCCTCGTCATATGCCATGCTGGTGATCCCGGTGGCCTTAGCGCGACGGGCAACATCTGCATGGCACTCGCGCAGACAAAGATTCACTTTTCGGTTCTGGATATCGCCGCAAAAGGCAATTGGCCGCCATTGGAAAAGTACGATGCGGTAGTTCTCTCGACAGAGAATATTCATGAACTCAGTACAGCCCAGGCTTTGGACATGGTCCGATATGTTCAGGGCGGGGGCGGGTTGCTGGTTGCCTATCGCGGCTGGCATCCGGTTTTGGCGGATCTTTTCGGTTGCCGGCCTTCGACTGCCGCACCGGACTATCTGCCGGCGGGAGGTCGAGGCCTCAGGTTTTGCGAGGAGTTATTCACCGGAGCGGAAGGTCTTCATATCAGGGATGAGCATTGGGAGTTCGAACACGCTCAATTGGACATAAGCAAAGTGGGTTTGGAGGCGGGTTGCAATATTCTGGCGACCGATGACGATGACCGGCCGATTGCCTGGCAGTACGATATCGCAAAGGGCCGGGTCATCTATTGGAATACCGTGGTCCTGTTTTGCCGGGGGCTACGAGGGTTTGCGCTTCAAAGTCTCTTGAGCGTGATGCGCTGCGGTATTTCTTCCATCGCTGGGGTGGGGGTGATGCAGGTAGACGACTTCCCGCCATCACTATCTTTGGCACCATCTGATCCTGCGGGGCCGGAATTGGCAGATGTGCGTCGAAATGACTTCTACCTGCAAGTCTGGCTTCCGGACATGATGAAACTGAAGAAGAAGCACAGCCTCACATACACCTGCTATGTGATCATGAACTACCATGACACAGATGTATCCAGTTTTCCGGAGGACGGCGCAGTCGGCAATCTGGTGGACACCGGGGAACTGGGAAAGCGGATGTCAGCCATCGCCGGCCGTCTTGAAGACGTCGAAATCGGTTTTCACGGTTACAATCACGAGCCCATGACCCGAGAGGGCTGGCCGGACCTTGTGGTGGCCGAAAAGAAGTTGAAACTTGCTCGTAGCATGTGGGAGGAGCATGTCTCGGCTGCCATGCCGGTATCATTTGTTCCGGCAAACAACTGGTACCATGAAGAACACTTGAAGCTGCTTGGTAGGGTATTTCCGGAAATCACCACCGTCTGCAGTCTGTTCTCTACCGGCGATGCCAGTTTGGGCGGATACCGGGAATTCGGGGCTGAACCCTGGAATGAAGCGCTGTTGTGCGTTCCACGCGAAACCTGCGGCTACATGTTCGGTCCGAGGGAACGAATGATGCTGCTGTCCCAGATTGCCGCTCTGGGCTGCTGGACGCATTTCATCCATCCCGATGATGTTTTTGATGTGCCGAGGCAGGACCAGCCCGGCGCCTATGTTCGTAATGTCGAAAGGCGATATTGGCACACGGATAATCCGGCGGGGTTGAAAGGACTCCTGGATGAGCTGGATGACTGGCTGACGACCGTCACAACACTCTTTCCCTGGATTGATTTTCTAACGACATCAAAAGCAGCAGTACGTTTCCAAAGGCATTCGCAAACCACAGTCCGAATAACTCTCGGTTACAGCAGGGCGGTTATCGAGTCGGCTATGCCTGGCTTGTACTATCTCAGGGTTCGCGACGGCATTGACGTTCGTCCCGGCAGGGGCGGGCGGATTGCTGACAAGAAAAGCGTGTTCGGCGGAACTTTGTATACCGTCGGCTGCCGGTCGGGCAGGACCGAGTTTCGTCTGGGATAGAAAATTGCCATTGACGGATGGCGCAGTTGCCGGAACCTGTTTCGTTTCGCAGATGCTGCCTTAGGTTCTTGCAGAATTTGTTGTCAGATCGATTATCCAATCCCTGAACATCATCGCTGCCTGGTTTTCTTCGTCGCAGGAGATGAAATACCCTTCACGCGTGGTGATGGAACATGGATGCACCTGCACGAGGCGATCGGACTGGAGCAAGGGACGGGCAAGGCCTGAATGAACCAGGGCTATCCCGGCCACGTCCAAAGCGAGTTGCATCGCCATTCCGTAGGAATCCGCGTACAGCATGGGTTGCAGCCCTTCGATGCCTGCCGCAGCAGCCCAGCTTCGCCATCCGTCGCTGACGCCGACCGCCTCAATCAGGCTGCAAGCGAAAATGTCCCCCTCAAGTTCCGGTGATTTAACGACGATGAGTTCGTGCGGGAAAAGCTCAACTGCATTCCGCCCTGCCTGGTCCGCCGATCCAAAACGGATTTCGACATCTCCGGCAAGCATGGAAAAATCATCCGGCCAGATCATTCCCCGCAGTCGAACCGGCATGTCCGGATGGGCTGAACAAAACTGCGCCAAAGCCGGAGAGATAAGCCATTGTATGATGCTGACGGATGCTGCCACGTTGAGAAGTTTCCGGCCGGGGGCGAGATCAAAGGCACTGGTTGCCACCGTCAGTGTCTCGATGGCAGAAGCAACTTTCGGCAACAGCTTCCTGCCATCGTCGGTCAGCTCAATTCCTCTCGCATGCCTGCGGAAGAGCGGTACACCAAGCCGTGTTTCCATGGCGCGGATCTGTTGACTGATTGCGGATTGGGTAAGTCCGACCTCCCTGGCAGCGGCTGTGAAGTTGAGATGACGCGCAGCAGCGTCGAAACTTCGGAACCAGGTCAGTGGCGGTAGTTGGCGGGCCATGCGCAATCCAGTCATTAGTAGTACTAATACCTAGGTCATCAAATCTTTCGTTTGTCAAAAGCCGATTGCGGGAAGATTTTTCCCTGGAGAGGGAGAAAATCAGATGACGCCGGAAATCCGCAAGATTGTCACCTTCGATGAGGAGACGCTCATCGAGGGATTCAGGAAGACAGAGCAGCCCTGGCGCATGTTTGCCGTGGCTGCGGTGGTTACCAATCCCTGGGCTGGCCGGTTCGTGGATGATTTGGGCTCCGATATTCGTGCCTTTGGTCCAGTGCTCGGACAGATTCTGACGGAGCGTATTATTGCCCTCGCTGGTGGCGGTGAAAAAATCGAAGCCTATGGAAAGGCCGCTGTTGTCGGTCTCGATGGGGAGATCGAGCATGCCTCAGGCCTGATCCACACACTGCGCTTCGGGAATTTCTACCGCGAAGCGGTGCAGGCCAAATCTTACCTCTCTTTCACCAACACGCGTGGCCCGGCGAACGCGCCCATCATGATTCCGCTGATGGACAAGAATGATGCTGGCCGGCGCTCTCACTACCTGACGGTCCAGTTTTCCATCCCCGATGCCCCGCGTGCAGACGAGATTGTTGTCGTTCTTGGCGGGGCAAGCGGTGGCCGGCCACATCACCGGATCGGGGACCGCTATCAGGATTTGAAGGAACTGGGTCATGACCTGGAAAACCCGGCCGCGGTCTAGGATTGGCGAACTGGCCGCGATTGTTTCCGGCGAGGGCAGGCAGATTGTCCTGTTGCATGGTGTGGGGCTGCGCGCGGAAGCGTGGGGTGCCCAAATCGATGAACTTTCTCGCTCCATGCGGGTCGTAGCGTTCGACCTGCCCGGGCACGGTGAAAGTCCGCAGATCGGCAGCGCGCAGTTGTCTGACTATTGCGATATGATCGCCCACGCCATCGAGTATCCGTCTATCGTTGTAGGTCATTCCTTTGGCGCCATGATTGCGTTGCACATGGCCGCTCTTCACCCGGAGAAGGTGAAAGGAGTGGCCGCGCTAAACGCGATTTACCGCCGCAGTGACAAGGCTGCGAAAGCTGTGCTTGCGCGGGCAGCATCCCTGAATGGCAGCGACAACCCGTCGCCAAAACCAACGCTGGAACGCTGGTTCGGCTCTGAACAAGGCGCAGTGCGGGATGCCTGCGAAGCCTGGCTTGCTTCAGTCGACCCCAAGGGTTACCGCGATGCGTATGGTGTTTTTGCGCGCGGAGATGCACCGGCAGACACACTGCTTCAACAAATAGCCTGTCCCGCCTTGTTTCTCACCGGCAGTGAGGAGCCCAACTCCACACCTGCCATGACGAAAGCCCTGGCATCCCTGGTTCCACGAGGAAAGCCGGTGGTGATCCGAGGCGCCGCGCACATGCTTCCCATGACTCATCCCGGGGAAGCCAACGACGCGCTTCACAACATGATTGATGAGTGCAGATGATGAGCCTGATCGATCCCCGCGAATTGCGTTCAGCTTTCGGTGCATTCATCACCGGCGTGACCGTCGTAACGACCCGGGACTCCAGTGGGTCACCGATCGGATTTACAGCAAACTCCTTTTCTTCGGTATCGCTGGATCCGCCGTTGCTGCTTGTCTGCCCCGGGAGATTTCTTTCAAGCTTTGAAGTCTTCAGCAACTGCTCGCATTTTGCCATAAGCGTTCTTGCCGAGGGACAGGAGCAGATTTCCAATATTTTTGCAGGTTTCAAGGGAGATCGTTTCGCCCGGATTTCGCACGAAGCCGACGAAAATGGCGTTCCGGTAGTCAGCGGCGCTGCCGCGAGCTTCTCGTGTGCAACCGAACAGGTGATTCCGGCTGGCGACCATTGCATTCTGGTCGGCAGGGTTATCGGTTTTTCGCACTCGGCCAAGCGCGGCCTTGGATATTCTGGTGGGCACTATTTCAGCCTAGGGATGGAAAGAGCGGCTGCAGAGGAACCGGGCCAGCGCCAGATCGCCGGTGTGATTGTCGAATGCGAAGGCGATGTGCTCCTGCACAAAGCCGACGGGGGTTACCGTCCGATACAAATTGAACTGGATGGCTCCGTGCCGATCCGAACCGCCCTGGCCGATCATCTGTCTGCAAGCGGGCTCAACGTCACGCTTGGGCGCGTATATTCGATTTTCAGTGAACGCAAGGGTGGCAGGCGTCATTGCTACTTGCTCGCAAGTGCCAAGGGTAGCGATTTTCCCGGGTGCGAGCGCGTGCGGGCAAGCAGGCTCCGCGAACTGGAGTACGAAAGCCCCGCTCTGCGGGACATGATGACCCGCTACGGTCTGGAAACGCAGACCGGCAATTTCTCACTTTACATCGGCGATGATCAGCAGGGCGACATCCATTCGCAGGATTGAGCGCACGCTAAAAAGACAGGACGAAATAGCATGGAGTTCTCACTATTCGCGCATATGGAACGGATGTCTGCCGAGCAGCCGCACGAAGCCCTGTATGAAGAATTCATATCCCTGTGCAAAATGGCGGACGAAGGGGGCATGCGCGCCATATGGACCGGCGAGCATCACGGAATGGATTTCACCATCTCTCCCAACCCCTTCCTTTCGATCGTCGATCTGGCACATCAGACCAGGAATGTGCGGCTTGGAACCGGAACGATCATCGCTCCGTTCTGGCACCCCATAAGATTGGCCGGAGAAGCCTCGATGACGGATCTGGTGACGGGAGGCAGGCTTGAACTCGGTATCGCGCGCGGAGCCTATTCCTTTGAATATGAACGCATGTTGCCGGGGCTGGATGCGTGGGAAGCAGGGCAGCGGATGCGTGAGCTTGCGCCGCTGCTTCCACGGCTGTGGAAGGGGGACTGGGCCCACGAAGGTGAGTTCTTCAAGTTTCCCGCCACCACTGCCACGCCAAAACCTGTTCAGGCGGACGGTCCGCCGATCTGGGTGGCGGCGCGTGACCCCAACAGCCATGAGTTTGGCGTGAGCAATGGCTTCAATATTCAGGTTACGCCGCTCTGGCAGGGTATAGCAGAAGCGCAAAATCTCATCGACAAATTCAATGCGGCATGCAGCAAGTCTGCAGCGCCGCGACCGAAGATCATGCTGCTCCACCATACCTATGTTGCAACGGATTCAGAGGATGCCGGACAGGCAGCCCGGGAACTTTCAAAGTTCTACTGCTATTTCAATGCCTGGTTTCAGAACAAGCGGCCGATTCACCAGGGGCTGATCGAGGCTCTGAGCGAAGAGGAAATGGCGCAGAACGAAACGATGGCACCGGGAAATCTGCTCCGGGATTTGACAATCGGAACCTCGAAAGAGGTAATTGATCGCATCAGGAGGTATGAAGACATGGGTTACGATGAATACTCCTTCTGGATCGACAGTGGCATGAGCGGTGAAAGAAAGCGGGCTTCGCTCTCACGTTTCCTCGATGAAGTCATGCCGGCATTTGCGTGAAGAACATGAACAGTTTGCCTCACTACAGAATGTTCATTGATGGCGAATGGACCGAAGGCGGCTCCGGCCAGATCATGACTTCGGAAAATCCTGCCAACGGCAAAGCATGGGCGACCTTTGCCTGCGCCGACGAAGCAGACGTGAACCGGGCCATCGAAGGTGCCGCCAAGGCGCTGGACGATGCCGCATGGCGTGAGATGACTCAAACCGCTCGCGGAAAACTGCTGTACCGTCTAGCCGACCTCATCGAGAGGGAAGCGCAAACCATCGGAAAGGTAGAGACAACCGACAGCGGAAAACTCCTTGCCGAAACGGCAAGCCAGACAGCCTATGTTGCTGACTACTATCGCTACTTCGCAGGCCTTGCCGACAAGATCGAGGGAGCCGTTCTACCGATCGACAAACCTGAGATGCATGTGTTCACGCGGCGGGAGCCGATCGGTGTCGTGGCGGCGATTGTGCCCTGGAACGCGCAGATGTTTCTTACGGCGACCAAGCTAGGCCCCGCACTTGCAGCAGGTTGCACGATCGTTCTTAAAGCATCAGAGATAGCGCCGGCTCCGATGCTGGAATTCGCCAGGCTGATCGAGGAGGCAGGATTTCCTGCCGGGGTTGTATCGGTGATCACGGGTGATGCGCAAAACTGCGCAATCCCGCTTACGCGCCATCCCCGCATCGACCGCATTGCCTTTACCGGCGGGCCTGAGACGGCGCGCCACGTTGTGCGAAATTCAGCCGAGAACTTTGCTGTGACGACGCTGGAACTGGGCGGCAAGTCACCCATCATCGTCTTTGACGATGCCGATCCCGACAGCGCAGCCAACGGACTGATTGCAGGAAATTTTGGAGCTTCGGGACAAAGCTGTGTCGCCGGGACTCGCGGGCTTGTTCACCGCTCCATCATGCAGGAACTGGTTTCGAAAATCCGTGAGAAGTCCGAAGGCATTGTTGTTGGTGATCCGCTTGAAGCAGATACCCATGTGGGCCCTTTGTGCACCCATGCCCAGATCGAGAAGATCAGTGCAACGCTGGAAGCTGCCCGCAAGCAGGGTGCCATTGTTCATTTTGGAGGAGAGCCTGTTGACCGGCCCGGGAACTATATGGCTCCCACCCTGGTCGAGTGCCATTCTCCCGAAACCGAAACGCTGAAGATCGAAATGTTTGGTCCCGTAATGTCACTGCTGCCCTTCGACACAGAGGAGGAAGCAATCGCATTGGCCAACAGCACGGTTTACGGTCTGGGTTCGGGTATCTTCACCCAGAATCTTGCGCGTGCGCACAGGGTGTCAGCCCGCATCCGCAGCGGTATCTGCTGGATCAATACCTATCGGGCGGTTTCTCCCATCGCCCCGTTCGGCGGCTTCAATCAGTCCGGATACGGGCGTGAGGCAGGGCTGGAATCGATAAACGACTATACCCGTACCAAGACGGTCTGGATCAACACATCGGACAAGCCCATGGCCAATCCGTTCGTAATGCGGTGAAAAGCGAACAGAAAATCCGACCTGTTTGCAACCTGCACGATGGGTATCATTTTTGGTGCGCGAACAAATACCGCATTTCACGGCAAAACGGGCCCCGTTACCGTTCACAGCGGCCTCCTCTTTCGAGCGGTCTTTTCCCTGCTGTTTCCTGATACGACTACGCGGTGACGTCTTTGGAACGGCGTTGCCCGCGCAGGCCCGGCAGAGTTGGTATCCTGACAGGGCCGCCCTGATGCACGCAGTGGAAACAGGCAAGATAACGAGCGGAACTGGTGGACGCGGGCCGCGCACATGATATTCATTGGCGGCAAACAGGATACCGAAGACGAGTTGATCGAAGCACACATGGACAAGATAGCGATATGCAGTACACACGCCCGACTTCAGTAAATGACGCGGTCAGTCTTCTTGCAGAAGCCAAGGGCACAGCGGTTGTCCTGGCAGGCGGCAGCGACCTTCTGGTGCGCATGAAAGGCGGTTTCGTCGAGCCGGATCTGATCGTGGACATCAAGTCCATCGACGGGATAGGCGAGATCAGGCAAACAGCCGACGGGTTCGCCATCGGCGCGGCAGTTCCCTGCGCTGTGATGGGAGAGGACGAGGCCCTGAAGAATGCATGGCCCGGCGTCGTCGAGGCAGCCAATCTGATTGGTTCCAAGCAGGTGCAGGGGCGCTGCACGGTTACCGGCAATCTGTGTAATGCTTCGCCTGCTGCTGACAGTGTTCCGGCGCTGGTTGCTGCTGGCGCCAGAGCGGCGATTGCGGGACCGGGAGGCAACCGCACGGTGCCCGTCGAGGAAATACCAACCGCTCCAGGCAAGACATCGCTTGCCAAGGGCGAAATCATTGAGGCGATTCTTCTCGACAAGCGCGCGCCCCGCTCGGGCGATGCCTATCTCCGCTTCATTCCGCGCACCGAAATGGACATTGCGGTGGTCAGCGCCGGTGTCAACCTGACGCTTGACGAGCAGGGCGTGGTGACGGCGGCTCGCGTGGCCCTGGGTGCCGCCGCACCGACGGTTCTGCTGGTGGCACAGGCGGCTGAAGCGCTCATCGGCACGGCAGCGGATGAAGACGCATTGGAAAAGCTTGCTGCGGCCTGTTCGGCCGCCTGCAAGCCGATTGACGACAAGCGCGGGACCGTTGAGTTCAGAAAAAAGGTTGCTGGCGTGCTGGCCAGGCGCGCGGCAATGATTGCCTACAAGCGGGCAGGAGGAAAGTGATGTCCGGCATAGCTGTTTCAACCACCATTAATGGCGACGACGTCGAGTTCCTCTGTCAGGCAGAGGAGACCCTGCTTGACGTTCTTCGCGATCGCCTCGGTCTGACCGGGGCCAAGGAAGGCTGCGGCACCGGCGACTGCGGCGCCTGCAGCGTGATCGTCGACGGCCGGCTGGTTTGCTCCTGCCTTGTGCTGGGTGCGGAGGCCGAGGGCCGCAGCATCGAGACCATCGAAGGCATGGCAGATGGCGAGAAGCTTCACCCGCTGCAGGAAAAGTTCCTTGAACACGCCGCACTCCAGTGTGGTGTCTGCACGCCGGGGTTTCTGATGGCGGCCAAGGATCTGCTGACACGCAATCCCGATCCGACGGAGGAGGAAATCCGTTTCGCGCTGGCCGGCAATCTCTGCCGCTGTACCGGCTATGACAAGATCGTGCGCGCCGTCCAGGACGCCGCCACCGTGATGAAAGGGGCCTGACCATGGGTTTCGATCAGAGCTACTCAGCCCGCAAATTCAAGTCCGTCGGCACGCGCCCTCTCAGACCCGATGGTGTCGACAAAGTAACGGGACGCGCCCGCTACGGTGCCGATTTCAACATGCCCGGGCAGTTGGTCGGGCGCGTTCTCAGGAGCCCGCACGCCCATGCGCGCATCCGGGGCATCGATACCTCCAAGGCGGAAGCGCTGAAGGGCGTCAAGGCCGTGATCACCGCAGCCGATCTGCCCGATCACACGGAAGGCGACAGTGAACTCTACAACATCCTCGACAACTGCATGGCACGCAGCAAGGCGTTCTATGACGGCCACGCTGTGGCAGCCGTTGCTGCCGTCGATGCCGCAACAGCGAGGAAGGCATTGAAGCTCATCGAGGTTGACTACGAGGTCCTGCCGCACGTGACCGACGTCGACGAAGCGATGAAGCCGGGTGCGCCCCAGCTGCACGAATCTTCCAACATGGCTAACCGCAGCGAGTATGGGCATGGCGACGTCGATGCCGGTTTCAACCAGGCTGAGGTTATCGTCGAACGCACCTACAAGACCGAGCAGACCCATCAGGGCTATATCGAGCCCCATGCCTGTGTCGCCAGCGTCAACGGCGACGGAACGGGCGATCTGTGGGTCTGCACGCAGGGCCATTTCGTCTACCGGCAGGTCTGCGCATCCCTGCTCGGGATGGATGTATCGAAGCTGCGCGTCACCTCGTCGGAAATCGGTGGGGGCTTTGGCGGCAAGACACATGTGTGGGCAGAGCCGGTGGCACTGGCCCTGTCGCGCAAGGCAGGCCGCCCCGTCAAGCTCGTCATGACGCGGGACGAAGTTTTCCGCGCCTCGGGCCCGACCAGCGCAACATCAATCGACGTTAAGATCGGCGCCACCAGGGAAGGCAAGATTACGGCAGCTTCTGCGACCCTGCGCTACACCTGCGGTCCTTATGTCGGCATGTGGGCCGAACTCGGCGCCATGACGGCCTTCGCGCCCTACGACCTCGAGAACGTGAAGACTGTCGGCTTTGAAGTGCTGGTCAACCGGCCCAAGGTGGCGGCTTACCGGGCACCATCGGCACCGATGGCGGCCTTTGCCGTCGAGAGCGCGGTCGACGAGCTTGCGCGCAAGATCGGCATGGATCCGGTCGAGTTCCGGATTGCCAATGTCGCCAGCGAGGGCACGAAATCCTCCTATGGACCAGTCTATGGTCCGATCGGCATTGGCCCGACGCTGGAGGCCGTGCGCGACCATCCGCACATGAAGGCGCCACTCGGTGAGAACCAGGGGCGCGGCATGGCATGTGGCTTCTGGTTCAACTTCGGCGGACAGACCTGCACGGATCTGAACATCGGAGCCGACGGCACCGTGACGATCGCCGTTGGCACCGTCGACGTCGGCGGTTCGCGCGCTTCGCTTTCGCTGGTGGCGGCTGAAGAACTCGGTATCCCCTACGAGCAGGTCAAAGCCGTGGTCGCCGACACTTCGACCCTCGGCTACAATGACATGACCGACGGAAGCCGCGGGACGTTTTCCTCCTCCATGGCCACCATTTCCGCTGCCCGCAACGCCATTACGGTGATGCGGGAACGGGCTGCACAGATGTGGGATATTCCGGTGGGTGATGTTGTCTGGGAGGAGGGCCACGCCAAGGCGAAGGGCGAGAAACACGGCAACCTTCCGCCGTTGTCGGTCAAGGAAATCGCCGAAAAGGCGGGCAATACGGGTGGCCCGATTGCCGGCCACAGCGAGATTGTCGCCGATGGCGCCGGTGTCTCCTTTGCTACGCATATCTGCGACATCGAAGTCGATCCGCAGACGGGTGCCACCCGCGTCGTCCGCTACACCGTGGTGCAGGACGCCGGAAAGGCTGTCCACCCGACCTATGTCGAGGGGCAGTATCAGGGTGGCGCGGCGCAGGGCATCGGCTGGGCCCTCAACGAGGAATACATCTACGGCAAGGACGGGCGGCTGCAGAATCCGGGCTTTCTCGACTATCGCATCCCGGTCTGCTCGGACCTGCCGATGATCGACACGCAAATCCTCGAAATTCCAAATCCCAATCACCCATACGGAATTCGCGGCGTCGGCGAGACGTCCATCGTGCCGCCCTTGGCGGCGATCGCCAACGCGGTTTCGAATGCGGTCGGCGTCCGCATGACGCACATCCCGATGTCGCCGCCACGCATCCTGGCGTCACTGGAGGCGGAAAAGGGAGCCTGATGGTCGAGGTAACGCTCTGGGGAACGCTTGGCGCGGCTGCCGGGGGCAAGGACAAACTGGAGGTCGAGGCAAAGGACATCCGGGAATTGTTCCGCAAGCTGGCCGAGCAGTATCCCGGCCTCGAGCCCTACATCGAACAGGGCATCGCTGTAGCCATCGACGGGGTGATCTATCGCGATACCTGGTCGAAGGAACTGCCCCAAGACGCCGAAATATTCCTGTTGCCGCGCCTTGCCGGCGGATAGAGGGTTCCCTGCTGCCACCTACGCCGGGTGGCGGTAGCTTTGTACCGGCTGGGCAGGGCACATCGGCAAACCGGAGATTGGTTTGCCTTTGTTCGACAGCGCCGGGTGCGGTTTGTTTATGAATTGCCGGAGAGACGGTCTATGAGAACCAGCAGGTCAACCCTGAGCTGTCGATAGGCTTCCAGTGCTTGCTCAGTCTGGTCAACCAGCTCGCCATTGGCGGATTTGTGCTGGACCACGGCACCAGTCTCCAGGGCGTTGATCCACCAATCTATTGCCTCTAGATCAGTCTGGAGCCTCCCCAACTGGTCTGATTTCCAATCCACTGTTAGTACCTCTTTTCGACTTTGATCACAGGATCAGAGCAGCCACCTCAACCAGGACCCCATCTTCAAGTTAGGCGGTCCTTTTGGCAGAATCATGCCGCTGGACTTTTTGAATGGCGGCAGCCTTGTACCGACCGATTCTGCCAAGCAACACGAATCCTAGATGGCTAGCTTGGTGTATTTTCCAGGATTCCCAGAGCTATCGCTTTGGCTATTGCGTGGGTGCTGGAACTCGCACCCAGTTTTGAGCATGCGGAATCAATACAGATTCTGGTGGTGTGCTCAGACAGGCCAAGGTGTTCGCCAAGCTGTTGAATCGGTTTTCCGCGTGCGATCCAGTCCAGGCATTTTTGTTCGTTCGCTGTAAGGCGGTCTTTGACCTCCTTTTGCGCCTCGATTTCTGCAATAAACCGGCCTTCAAAAACCCTCAGCGAAACTGCCTGCAATGTCATGATTTCCTGCTGGTTCAGGCTCCTCTGCATGCGGCCCAGAATGACTGCCCCTTTTCTGAAGTGTCCGCCATGGACAGGTATGACGAGACCGCTCAGCAGACCGGTTTCCCTGACAATGTCCAGATTGTGCCGTTGCTCATCCGTCGGTGCCGCCCAGCACTGCTCAAATTCCCAGTCAAATGGCAAAACGGTATTTTCTGTTTCCCTGTCAAGCTGGGAGACGATTTCGGGAACCAATGAACTTACGCTGGCACTCATTCCGGGAGGCCAGTTGGAAAACAGTAGCGCGTTGCCAGGTTTTCCCGCAGTTGACGAAAGGCCAAATACAGTAAGATACTGACACTTGTACCGCGCAGCTATTTCGCTGAGTTCCAGATAGCTTGAAACAAAGTTGTTGGCCTGGAGATCTGCAAACACACTGTTCGCCATTGCCGCTCTCGATTTTCCTGGAAGATGCGCAGCTGTAGTCTTGAAGCCGCCTGGTTTGAATCGGGCAAATATGGCCATTGTTCGATTTTGAAATAAGGTAAAACGGGGCTAATTACGGTTAAATCAACGGAACATCATATGCAGGTTCACGGCGACTGAAGATATATTCCAGGCTGTGAAGATTGCTTGTTGGCAATTTACTTTCAGGCATCATGACATGGACGCCGACTTAAAGCTGGAGACGGAAAAAAGCGCGGTACTGGAAGCCCTGGACAGGGTGGTCCAATCTGATCACCTGAAGTCCTCTCCGATACTGCAGAGCATTCTCCAGTACATTGTTGAGGAAGAGTTGGCCGGCAGGGGAGCCAATCTCAAAGCCTATTCAATCGCCGTTGATGTTCTGAAGAAACCCGAGTCATTCGACCCGCACGATAATCCTTTCATACGCGTGCATTTCCAGCGGCTGAGAAATGCGCTTGCGCTGTACTACGCAAAAGACGGAAGTACGGATCCGGTCAGGATCATGGTCAACAAAGGCTCCTACCGGCCACAATTTGCTGCGCTCACCCTCGAGAGTCGGCAGGCGGCTGGTTTGGCAAAATCCGTTACGTGGTTGCCATCCATTGATCCCATAAGCTTTGCGATTGGCAGTGGCTTGGCGGTCTTGCTCGGAGCGCTGGTCTGGATTGTTGTTGTCGCCGGAGAGACTGACCCTGCATCAGAACAGGTTCAGCGGGCATCCTATGAAAGAACGCGGCCTGTGATCGAGGTCCTTCCGTTTCAAACCCTGCCCAACAGCAGCAAGAAAGTCACCGTTGAAGGGATACGGTACCAACTGATTTCCGACATGTCTCACTTTCGCACTGTCCGGATACGAAACATCCAGGTTCCGATAGAAACCGAGGGCAAGACAACCAGAACGGAAGATGGTCCTCCCACCTACCGGCTTGAAGGAAGAGAACTGGCGCAAGGTTCCGGCAGCCAGATAGCCCTCTTTTTCACCGATGCGGAAAGCTCACAGATCCTTTGGAGTTCCAGGGTTGAGTTGCCTGAAAACGATGCGCAGTTTCAAAAGGCGATATTTGAAAGCCTGGGTTCAATTGTTGTCCAGCTTGCGGATGTATCCGGGATTATCCAGATAAGCTCTTTCAAGAGGCTGGTAGACAGAAGACTGAAGCTGAGCAATCAAGACGCGACATCGTACGAATGCGTGTTGCTTTACTACTATTTCGATCTGACAAAATCGGACGACATAAGGGAAAAGGCCAAGGCTTGTTTGAAAGACAAGATTGATGCCGGTTCCCTGGACAGCCAGGTCTGGGCATCGTGGTCCTTCATGTTGTTCCTGGAATGGACCAGCAATCCAAGCCCGGAATTGTTCGATCAATCGCTGACATCAGCCCGCACAGCCATACGCCTGGATCCAACCTATTCGGCTGGCCACGAATACCTTGGATCGATCCTGTTGGCCGGTGGCAAGCGGGAGGAAGCGATCGCTTCCTACAGGCGTGCAAGATTGCTCAATCCTTCAAAGCCGGATCTTGTGGTGCAGTTGGGATGGAGCAGGATTCTGGGCGGTGATTGGCCGAATGGTATCAACGAAATTCGCCGGGGAATTGGACTGAGTCCCGCGCCACCGGGGTGGATGCGCATACCGCTGTCTATCGATGCTTTCAGAAAAGGCGACTATGAAACCGCATTGTCGGAGGCGGAAGCAATTACCCAGGCCGGTGACAGGAGGGGTAATGTTCTGGCACTGGCTGCGGCGGCAGCACTGCAGGATGTTGAGGCAGCAGACATTTTTCTGAACAGGTTTTTGGAGGATGAAACGACCTCAATGGAAGATCCGATGCGGGCTATCCGAAATGTGTTCAACGAGCCGGATATCCTTCGAAAATATGAGGATCAAATCAGATCCAGTTTGATTCAGCAGCTTCTGAAATCAGCCTGCCGGGGAAAATCGGCTGAGTTGGAAAAATGCCAATCCTAGCGCTCAGCTTTACCGGATGACCTGCTTCCGGAAACCTGGTCCCAGTCTCTGGTTTGCATAGCATCCTGCCGTGGCTGGCGCAGGCCACCCCTCTTGGCAATGCCCGGCAATGCGCTCACTTCGACAGAATGGTCTGCCGAATAGCTTGCACGGCGAGCGCTGTTCCCGAATTGGCTTTCATGTAATCGGAAATGGTTCCCAAATGCCGGCGCATCGGCACATCGCCGAGAAGGCTCAGAATGTCTGCGCGCAATTCATCTGCCGTCCAGCTGGCGCGGTCGATCCTTTTGCCGAGCCTCTTTTCTTCCGTGCGCTGCGCGTTGTCATGGCCGTCCCAGCAATAAGGCATGACCAGTGACGGCACGCCGAAATAGAGCGCTTCGCAGAAACTGTTGTTGCCGCCGTGGTGAATGAACAGATCCGACTCAGCGACCACGGAAGGCTGGGGGAACCATGAACCCAGGAATACATTGTCCGGCACGGTTTCATACGCGTCCAGAAAACCGCCGACATTGACCAGGAAGCGGGCGGGTATCGTCGAAAAGACATCGATCATGCGGCTGATCAGCCCGGTGTCGATGGCGCCCAGCGAGCCGAAACTCATATAGATCAGCGGCCCGTCCTTGACCGGCAGGGAGGGCATGGAGAAATGGTTTTCCTTGCGCACGCATCCTTCCAGAAACACGAAACGGTCTTCGGGCAGGGGAACCTGGCGCTCGTGGCGAACGGCACTGGGCGCCAGAAGAAGGTTGAGGTCCGGCGAGACCTCCAGGAAGAGACCATCCGGAAGAGGGGACAAACCGTGTTTCCTGCGAAAGCGATTGTAACGCCGGTGTACGGCTGCCGTGGCCTTCGCATAGGCCGCCTCGAATGCCAGGCGTTTCGGGTCATCGGCCTGCATGCCGGAGAGATAGGGCGGAACGCCGGGGTCGGGCAGTTCGGTCTCGGCGCATGAAATGATGCGCACCCAGGGGCAGTCGGCGTTGGCGATGGCCGGAAACATGATCACGTTGTCGAGCAGGATGGC
>JAGRLQ010000032.1:0-22220 GCA_020441735.1 Nitratireductor sp. | reverse complement strand
GTGTCGACGATGGCATCCCATGTCGGGGCGACATAGGTGTCAAGCTGGTCCATCGGATCAAGATCGAAGTGGGGCAGGTGGGTGTTGATGAAACTCTGCCAGTAGTCGTTGATAGCCTCGGCATTGTTCCTGGCGTTTGCCGGAAGATGATATTCCTTGAAACCGTACTCGGCGAAAACACCGGTAAATCCCGGATGGCAGATGAACACCGGATTGGCGCCCTGCTGGCGCAGCTCCTGCGCGATGCCAACGCAATTGAGGGAGGCACCCAGACTGGCTTCGGCAAACAGGGCTATCGTCGGAGATGCGGTCATGATCTGGGGTTTCTCATCAATGGCGGGATTGCCCGGCTGACCGCATCCGGCCTGCCGATTCCCGAACGCCGTAAGTGCAGCACCATGAGGTCGGCTGCAACCTCGAAAAGGTTGCGCTCAAGGTTGTCGAGAATTTCGAGGTGTTCGCGCAGGGACTGCCGCAAGCGGAAATCCGGGACGGAGAAATCCTTCTGGGTGGTTTGCCGCAATCTGAGATGGGTCAGCAGCGATCCCCGTATGAAGCGGTTCGCCGATCCCTCGGCGATGAAATTGTGGAACTCCGTATCGACCGTCATGAACCCGCGCGCCGTGATGCGGCCTTCGCGGGTTTCCAGCATCTCGTTCGTTCGTTCGCGCAGCAGGCCAGCTTTCTTGCTGTTGACGGAGAAACCGGGTGTACGGATTGCCTGTGGTTCCAGTTCAAGCCGGAATGCGAGGCTTTCATCGATGGCCTTGGGCGAGTCCAGCAGGGGTTGAAAGACCCAGGTGCGGCCGGGCAGTTGTGCCACAATTCCGTCCTGGGATAGTATTTTTAGCGCATTTAGTACAGCATACCTTGATACTTTGTATTTGCGCACGAGGGCGCTGACGGTGTGGGTTTCAGGAATCCGGCGCGCCGTGCGATCGGCAAGGATGCGGGAGGCGAGGGATTGCTCCATGTCCTCGATATTGCGCGCTACGTCCAGCAGTTCGCCCGCACGGTCCAGTTCGAGAAAGTAGCCCTGCTCCGCCTGCCACTGAAGAATCCCCTTTTCTTCCAACAGCTTGAAAGCTGAGCGGATGGGGGTTCTGGAGACACCGCAGATATCGGAAAAGAGCTTTTCTGGCAGGTGGTCGCCCTGCTTCAGGCCGCGCTCCAGCGCCGCATCGATAATCTGTTGCGCAAGAGAGATGTGGTTGGTGCGTGTGCCGCGTTTCGTGTCGGTCATTCGTCCTCGCCAAGCGATCGAAAAACAGTGTCCTCCGGTCCTCCGGCATGCTTCCGGGGAAAATACACCGAAAACAATATTGACGTACTTTTGATTTCATAAATACTGAATTACTGGGTTTCATCAAGGCCTAATTTCCCACCAGACGACCTTGCCCATCAGACGAGCTTGGAGGTGGGCAACCCGGATCGTTAAACACGGAGGATCAAATGACCGGTATCATTCGCCGATTGAGCATTGCACTTGCAGCAGGCCTTTGCGCCATCGCGACAAGCGCCCAAGCCGAAGACCTGGTGGTGTCGAACTGGGATGGCTACATGGCGCCCGACGCCATCGAAAAATTCAACGAGCAGTCCGGCAACACCGCAGAACTGGTTTTGCATGCCACGAACGAAGAGATCATGGGCAAGCTGATTGCCTCCAAGGGCAAGGGCTATGACGTGGTCTTCGTATCCTCGCCATTTGCCGAGGTGCTCCATAATCTCGGTCTTGCCGAGGAACTGGATCATTCCAAACTGCCCAACATGTCCAATCTCTACGAGCAGGCGATGATGCTCGAGCACGACAAGGGCAACACCTTCTCGGTTCCCTATGCCTGGGGCACTACCGGTCTTTGCTATCGCAGCGATTTGGTGGAAGGCGAGCCGGACAGCTGGATGGACCTGCTTCAGCCGAGCGAAGCGCTGATGAAGAAGACCACCATGCTGGCTACCGACCGCTGGCTCCTGGGGGCAGGACAGCTTGCCAAGGGCTATTCGGTCAACGAGACCGACGATGCCAAAATGGCCGAGGTCAAGGACCTGCTCATCGCCGCGAAGAAAACCCTTCTGGCCTATGATGACACCACCTTCTATTCCAAGCTGGTTTCCGGTGAGGCTTCCCTGGTCCATGCCTGGGATGGCTGGTGCAATTACGGCATCGGCGAGAATGCCGACATCAAGTACGTGGTTCCGAAGGAAGGCTCCGATCTGTGGGTCGATACCATGGTCATCATGAAGAGTTCGGAGCACAAGGACGCCGCCTATGCCTTCGTGGACTATATCCTTGGCGCGGAAACCCATCGCTGGGCAGCAGAGAACATTCTCTACAAGGTGCCCAACAAGGCGGCGATGGACGGGCTTGACGCATCCCTGATCGAGAGCTTCCCCAACATGGGGATGAAACCCGAGCAGTTGATGTCCTACGAGCAATTGCGCGATGTTGGCGAGGCGCAGCGCGCTTATGCCCGGATCGTCTCCGAGATCAAGGCATCCAACTAAGCCGCAGCAGGTAAGAGCCGGCCCGGGGAGAAATCACTCTCCGGGTCCGTATTTTGCTGATATTGATGTTCCTGCAAGTCGCTGTTTGCGGTTGACGGCGCCGATCCCGTCAGTACCCGCGAATGAATGACAGAGACCCTTGTCCCGATGGCTGACCGCAGACCGATCTACCTGATGTCTCCGGCCCTGGCATGGCTGACGGCCTTCATGGTTGTGCCGTGCCTGCTGATCCTGGTGCTGGGCTTCTTCCGCCGCGGCATATACGGCGGGATCGAATACACTTTCACGCTTGAGAACATGGCGCTGGTTTTTGACCCGCTCTATGCCGGCATTTTTCTGAAGTCGGCTGTCATCGCCGGGCTTGCCGCAAGCATTGCAGTCGTCATCGGGTACGCAGCCGCTTACGCCATCGCGTCCATGCCGGCCCGGCGGCAGCCGATCCTGTTGTTTTTTGCGGTTCTGCCGTTCTGGTCGAACTATCTCGTTCGCACCTATGCCTGGATCGTCCTCCTGAACCGGGAAGGTCTGATCGTCGCGCTGGCGCGGTATCTGGGATTTGAAGGCGAACTGCCGAGCATGCTCTACACCGAAAGCGCAGTCGTGGTGGGCTTGGTCTACAATTACCTGCCCTTCGTGATCCTTGCCTGTTATGCGCCGCTTTCCAGGTTGAACACCGAGATCGTCGAAGCTTCGCGCGATCTGGGGGCATCCGGCTGGACGACATTTCGCCGGATTACCCTGCCGATGACGGTTCCGGGCATTGCAACCGGCTTCGTGTTCGTTTTTGTGCTGTCGATCGGCAATTTCGTGACGCCGGCACTGCTCGGTGGCGGTCAGTTCCAGATGATCGGCAATTTGGTCTATGCCCAGTTTCTGACGGCAAACGACTGGCCGTTCGGCGCGGCGCTTTCCATGGTGCTGATCGCCATCATGATGGGGCTCCTGACGCTGCAGACCTTCGCAACCGAACGCGCGTCGGGCGCCCGGCGAGTGGAGGGCTGATACCATGGCAGACCGTTCCACCCAACGCCTGATGCTGCTGATCATCGCTGCGGTCTTCGCGTTTCTTTATCTGCCGATATCCGTGCTTTTTGCGCTTTCCTTCAACGAGGGCGGATTGCCGACTGCGTGGACGGGATTTTCCGTCAAATGGTATGGCGAGCTGCTTGCCAACAACGACATTCTGCAGGCGGCGTTCAACACGCTGATTGTCGCCGTGGCGTCGACAATCGTGGCAACCCTGCTGGGAACGCTGCTTGCCATCGGCGTCGAAATCCGCCGCCGCAACGGCCGCTTCCTCGAAACAATCATCTTCGCGCCGATGATCATCCCGGACATCGTGCTGGCCATCGCACTGCTCAGCTTCTTCTCCATGCTCGATGTGAGGATGGGGTTGCATACGATCATCGTAAGCCATGTGGTGTTCAACCTGGCCTTCGTGTGTTCGGTGGTTCGGGCACGGCTGAAGACCTTCGACTGGTCGATTGTCGAGGCTTCCGCCGATCTGGGTGCGACGACGGTCACCACGCTCCGGCGCATCGTCATACCGGTGTTGACCCCGGCGGTCGTCGCCGGCGCGCTTCTGGCGTTCACCCTGTCGGTTGACGAATTCATCATCGCATTCTTCACGGCCGGGGCAGGGCGCGAGTCGATCACCCTGCCGATGCAGATCTTTGCCATGATCCGGTTTGGCGTTACCCCTGAAATCAACGCGTTGTCGACGATTGTCATGACCATCTCCGTCATTGCACTGGCATTGTCGCAGCGGCTGAATCGCGGAGGGATTCCGGGGCAATGAGCAAGGCGCTTCTGTCGATTAGAGACACCAGCAAACACTTCGGCACGGTTCGCGCTGTCGATGAGATTTCACTCGACATCATGGAGAACGAGTTCTTCGCACTGCTCGGCGCATCGGGAAGCGGCAAGACTACGCTGCTGCGTCTGCTCGGCGGGTTCGAGTTTCCCGATTCAGGTTCGATCCTGCTCGACGGCGAAGACATCTCCCGCATTCCGCCAAACCATCGGCCAATCAATCTGATGTTCCAGTCCTACGCATTGTTTCCGCATATGAGCGTGGCGCAGAACATTGCTTACGGGCTGGAGATGGAAAAGCTGCCGCGCCCGGAGATCGATGCCCGGGTCAATGAGGTCCTCGACATCATTCAGCTTTCTGGCCTTGCTCAGCGCAAGCCTGATCAGTTGTCGGGCGGCCAGCGCCAGCGCGTCGCGCTTGCCCGTGCGTTGGTAAAGCGTCCTCGGCTTCTTCTGCTGGACGAGCCCCTCGGCGCGCTCGACAAGAAACTGCGCAGCGAGATGCAACTCGAACTCAAGCGCATTCAGGACAAGTTCGGGATTACCTTCATCGTGGTCACCCACGACCAGGAGGAAGCCCTGGTGATGGCCGACCGGATTGCCATCCTCAAGGACGGTCAGCTACTGCAATGCGGCAGCCCGCACGAAATCTACGAGCATCCGCAGACACGCTATGCTGCCGGGTTCATCGGCACGATGAATTTCTTTCCGGTACACCTCTCGGGAAAAACCCTGGTGATGGACGATGGCGGCAGGATTTCCGCCGCTATTCCCGAGGGACTGACGGAGGGGAGTGAAGCGGTTGCCGCCGTCAGGCCGGAGCGGCTTCATCTGGCGCACAAAGCCTACAAGAACAAGCTGACCGGCCGCATCAGCGCAATCGCCTATCACGGGCTCGACCTTCAGTTGCATATCGAGGCTGCGGCTTCTCCCCAGCCGGTCATGGTCCGGCTGACAGCCGATGAGGCCGAAGGGCAACCCCTGTCCATTGGTGATGATGTCACCGTTGGATGGTCGGCGGAAAATACGCGTGTTTTCAGGGACTGAAAGCCCGCGCAACCACAAACGAGGCTCCCGCAGGAGCAAGAGCAGAGGAGAAAGACATGGAAAAGAAAACATTCGCCTTCTTTCCGGAGGCAGCGTTCGGTCCGGCACTGAACTCGGTCGGCATCGCACAGGCTGTCGAGAAGATGGGGCACAAGGCGGTTTTTCTTTCCGATCCCGGCTTTGTCGAGGTTTATGAGGGTTATGGGTTCGAAGCCCATCCGGTCAATCTCTCCGAGCCGATGCCGCCGGAACAGATGGCGAAATTCTGGGAGGATTTCATCAACGGCCACATTCCCAACTTCCGCAAGGCGCCGATCGACCAGATCGACAACTATGTGAAGGAGTGCTGGGAGGCCATCGTTGACAGCGCCAAGTGGGCCGAAAAGGACCTGCCGGGTATTCTCGCGAAAATCAAGCCGGATGTCATTTCCGTCGACAACGTCATTCTGTTTCCCGCCATCAAGCAATTTGGCAAGCCCTGGGTGCGGATCATTTCGTGCTCCGAAAACGAGATCGAGGATGATGCCATCCCGCCGCATCTTTCCGGCATGTCGGAGAACGATACCGAAGGCCATGCCGCCTTCCGGGCGAAATTCAACAAGGTCATCAAGCCCATTCATGACGACTTCAACGCGTTCCTGAAAACCACCGGCGAGGAGCCTTATCCCCTCGGGCAGTTCTTCGAGGCATCGCCCTTCATGAACCTGCTGCTCTATCCGCAGCCGGTCACCTACAAGCGCTCGGTGCCGCTTGATCCCGCCCGGTTCCAGTATCTGGAGGGCTGTGTGCGTCAGGATCAGCCTTACGAAGTTCCCACCTTCAAGAAAAACAACGATGGCCCGCTGCTCTACATCTCGTTCGGTTCGCTTGGGGCAGGCGATACGGACTTGCTCAAGCGGTTGATCACGCTGGTCGGCAAGACCCGCTACCGCGCCCTGGTCAATGTCGGCGATTACAAGGACCAGTATTCGGACATCCCGGACAATGTGATCATCGACAGCTGGTATCCGCAGCCTTCGGTGATCCCGCAGGTCGATGCGGTCATCCACCATGGCGGCAACAACTCGTTCACCGAGTGCCTCTATTTCGGCAAGCCGGCCATCATCATGTCCTATGTCTGGGACGGCCATGACAACGCCATGCGCGTTCAGGAAACCGGCCACGGTTTCCGGTCCGACCGCTACGAGTGGACCGACGAGGAGATGATCGGGAAGATCGAGGCCTGCCTCAACGATCAGGAGATGGCAGCCCGGCTCAAGGCCACGTCCGCCCACATGCAATCGCATAACGGGCAGGAAAAGGCAGCGCGCATCCTCGTTGAACTTGCGGAAAAGAATGCATGACCAATCTTGCTTCTTCCGCACCCCACATCCACGAGGCGGCGACCTATTCCGATCTCGTGGACTGGGGGCCGCAGCCCGACATGATCGAGGGGCAATCCCATTCCACTGGCAGGTTGCTGCACAAGGGGCCGAACAACTCACCTGAAACCGGCATCTGGGTCTGCACGCCGGGTAGGTGGCGCATTGCGGTGCCGCGCGACGAGTTCTGCCATTTCGTCGAGGGCCGTGCGGTCTACCGCCGTGCCGGGAGCGACGAGGTGGTGGAAGTCGACCCGGGCACCTGCGTGCTCTTTCCCGCAGGATGGGAAGGGGAGGCCGAGATCATCGAAACCATCCGCAACATCTACATGCTTGTCTGAGCAGGAAACAGGAAATGAAAGCACCCGTAATGCGCAAGCCCCTGGAGATCACCGATACGGTGGACTGGGGCATCATCCCGACGATGATCGAGGGCGAAAGCCACACTTCCGGCAAGGTCCTTCACAAGGGCAACAACGGCGAAAGCGAGTGCGGGCTGTGGATTTGCACGCCCGGAAAATGGAACTGCCACGTGACGCGGGACGAGTTTTGCCACTTCCTGGAAGGCCGCTGCACCTATGTGCACGAATCTGGCGACGTGATTGAGATCACGCCCGACACGGCAGCGTTCTTTCCGCAGGACTGGAAGGGCGTCTGCACCGTTCATGAGACGGTCAAGAAGGTCTACATGATCCGATGACGATGCCGGTATCCGAACCAGCCATGGCCTCAGGCATTGCCGATCCTTTACCGGCTGCAGCCCTGCTTGCCCGCAACGGGCTTGCCGGTGTGGAGCCGGTACCGCTGGCAGGCGATGCGTCTGCACGCCGGTACTACAGGCTCGAAGGCCATGGGCTTCTTCTGATGGAGGATCCCAGCGACCCGGTGGGTTTTTCGGCTTATGTCCGGTTGTCGGAACATCTCAATGCGCTGGGCTTGTCGGCACCACGCGTCGTCGATGCCGACAATGCTGCCGGCCTGGCGCTGGTCGAGGACTTCGGAAACAAGACCTATGCCGTCTGTCTCGGCGAGGGGCATGACGAGCATGCTCTCTACCGGTTGGCAGTCGATGCGCTTCTCCACCTCCACCACAACAATCGCGGCGGCAATGTTCCTCAGCCCTTGTATGATCTCGACGTATATCTGGATGAACTCGATATCTTCTCGGACTGGTTTGCCCCTGCCATTGCACCGGAGAATTTCGACAGGACAGGCTTCAAGTCGCGCTTCCGCGCTCTTTGGGCGGAGGCACTGGCGCCGGTCGCGGAACGGTTCGACACGCTGGTTCTCAGGGATTTTCACGTCGACAACCTGATGCTGCTGGAATGCCGCCCGGGAATTTCGCGCTGTGGCATTCTCGATTTTCAGGACGGCGTGCTCGGGCCTTGCGAATACGATCTCGTTTCGCTTCTGCAGGATGCGCGCCGCGATCTTGCTGCCGGGCTGGAGGAAGCACTTCTTGACCACTATGCGGCCAATGCGCCGGCCCGCCTGGGTTCGGCGCAGGAGATACGGCAACGTTATGCGATTTTGGGCGCTCAGCGCCACGCGCGCATCCTCGGTGTGTTCGTCCGGCTCAGCAAGCGCGACGGCAAGGAGCGTTATCTCGCCTTTTTGCCACGCGTGCTGCGCCAGTTCGAGACCGTGCTTGGAGCGGCAGGCCTGAACGGGATTGCCGCTTTTCTCAACGCTGAATTGCCGGGCTGGCAGGACGGGATTTCGTGTTCTGCTACCACCCAAACCGGGAATGGAGTCTCCAATGCCTGATATCCTGACGCCCTGTTACTATCTGGCGCCTGAGTTTCATCCCAGCAAGGGCACGGCCCATCCGGTGATCGATCCGGCGACACTGGCGGAAGTGGCGCAGCGCGGCGAAGTTACAGCCGATGAACTGAACCAGGTGTTGATCCGCGTGAACGCGGCACAGAAGCAGTGGGCGAAGATGGATGCCAAGACCCGCGCCGCGTATCTGCACAAGCTCGCCAGCCGTATCGAAGCCACCGACATGACGGAGTGCGCCATCCTGATGAGCCGGGAGATGGGCAAGCCCTATCCCGAGGCCATCGGCGAAGTCGCCAACTGCGCGCCGATCTTCCGCTATTATGCGGAGATGGCCCGCGACGAGGCTGGCAAGATTGCCGGCACGACCCAGGCAGGCTCGTTCCAGTTCGCCCGCTACGAACCGCTCGGTGTTTCCGCCCATATCATGCCGTTCAACTTTCCCATCCTGCTGATGTGCTGGACGGTGGCCGCTTCGCTTGCGGCGGGCAATGGCTGTGTGGTGAAGCCGGCAGAAGCAACGACGCTTTCGACGCTCGAATTCATGAAGGTTTTCGACGAAATGCCGGCAGACCTGATCGCTTGTCTTCCAGGTGGCGCCGAGGTTGGAAAGGCACTGGTCGACAGCGACATGACCCATGCGGTGGCATTCACCGGATCGGTTGCCGCCGGAAAGGCGGTTGCTGCTGCCGCGGGCGCCCGGCTGAAGCTGGCGGTCATCGAGGCGGGCGGGTCCGACCCCATGGTGATCACCGCCCATGCCCCGATAGAAGTTGCTGCGGCTGGTGCGGTCACCGGCGCCTTTCATCTGTCGGGCCAGGTCTGCACCTCGACCGAGCGCATGTATGTGGTTGATAGCGTACACGATGAGTTCGTCAGCGCCTTTGTTGCGGAAACCGCAAGATTGCGCATCGGCAAGGGGCTGGAAAAATCAGAGATCGGCCCGCTGGTCAGCAAGGCTGCCCGCGACAAGGTGGAACGCCTGGTCGCCGATGCAATTGCCAAGGGTGCAAGGGTCGAGTGCGGCGGCCGCATTCCGGCGGCGTTCAATACCGGCTGGTTCTACGAGCCGACCATCCTGACCAATTGCAGCAGCGACATGGATATTCTCAACGAGGAAGTGTTCGGCCCCGTTGCGGCAATCGTCCGGGTATCGGATTTCGATACCGCGATCAGCATGGCGAATGACAGCCCGTTCGGTCTTGGTGCTTCGGTCTTCACCACGGATCTGGGTGAAGCGCATGAGGCGATCGAGCGGTTCGAGGCCGGCATGGTCTGGGTCAACAATCCGATGATCGACAACGATGCGCTGCCGTTTGGTGGCTGGAAGAACTCCGGCATCGGTCGCGAACTTGGCCGCATGGGGCTGGACACGTTCCGGCGCTCGAAGATGGCGATCCTCGACCACAAGCCTGTCCGTCAGGACTGGTGGTATCCTTATCCCGATGAGTGGTTTCTGGAAGCAGGCGGGCGCAAGCACGCCTGATATTAAGCGTGCACGTAGGAGAAGCGCGCAATGGCCGCAAAGCGTGAACCGGGTCGTACCCCAATGGAATTGAGTGACCGATTCCTGAAAACCCGGTTTGCACCCTACTGGTTCGACACGGTATCGCAGCCGGATGAGCACGCGCCGCTGACGGATACCGTAGATGCTGATCTCGCGGTCATCGGCGGCGGCTTTACGGGATTATGGGCAGCGCTGAAGGCGCGGGAGCGCTGGCCGCAGGCAAGGATCGTTCTGCTCGAGGCGCGGCTGTGCGGAAACGCCGCAAGCGGGCGCAATGGCGGGTTTTGTGCCCCCAGTATTTCCCATGGCGTTTCCAATGCCGTGGCGCGATGGCCGATGGAGACCGACAGCCTTGTTCGCCTGGGCCGCCAAAACCTTGATGAACTGGAAGCGGACCTCGAAGCTTACGGGATCGATTGCGAATTCGAGCGGCAGGGCAAGCTCAACCTTGCGGCAACGCCATGGCAGAAGGATGGGCTTAAGGCGATGCAGGCAGCCTATGCCCGGTTCGGCATCGAGACGGAGTATCTGGAAGGGCAGGCGCTTGCCGAGCGCTTTGACAGTCCGAAATACGGCGCGGGCCTGTTCGAGCCCAATTACGGGCTGGTCAATCCGTCGCGGCTCGTTGCCGGCCTGCGTGATGCCTGTCTTGCACGCGGTGTCAGCATATACGAGCAGACCCCGGTAACCGCGCTTGACAGGCATGGGGATGTGCTGCGCCTGACCACGCCCAAGGGATCGGTCGAAGCAAGGCAGGTTGTCGTTGCAACCAATGCAGCCGTACCGCTGCTCCGGCGTCTGCGGCAGGCAATCATTCCGATTTTCGACTATACGCTGGTGACGCAGCCGCTGAACGAGGCGCAACTGGCGGCAATCGGCTGGTTGGGAAGATACGGGATCGCCGACACCGGTAACCAGTTCCACTATTTCCGCAAGACTGCAGACAACCGGATTCTGTGGGGCGGGTTCGATGCCATCTATCACTATGGCAGCCGCCGCGACGCGTCGCTGCTTGACCGCGCCGAGACCTATCGCCGCCTTGAACGGAATTTTGTCGAGGCATTTCCCTCGCTGTCCGGGGTCAGCTTTTCGCACGCCTGGGGCGGGATCATCGATACCTCGGCACGCCTGACGTTTTTTTCCGGCACCGGGTATCGCGGGCAGTTGGCCTATGCGCTCGGATTTACCGGCCAGGGGGTAACGGCTTCGCGCTTTGCAGCCCTTTGCATGCTCGACATGCTGGAAGGGAAAGAGACCGAACGCACCACGCTTCGCATGCTGCGTTCGCGGGCCGTGCCGTTTCCGCCCGAGCCGTTTCGTTCACTGGCGGTCAGATGGGCGCAGGCCGATCTCGCCCGCGAAGACCGAACAGGCCACCGCTCCCTGTTTTTGAAAGGTCTCGACTGGCTCGGCATAGGCTTCGGTTCCTGACTCCTCCGCATGCTTCAACAATGCCTTGGGGACCACGGCATCCTTGCGATTGCCTCTTGCGCGAAATTCGGGTAATTTGAGCAAACACTCAAAAAAGGCTCAACAGATGAACAAGCTAGTAAGCAACAGGGATATATCGACCCCCGAGGAATGGGACCGCCGCGGGCTGCCGGGCTGGACCTATCACAGCAAGGCGTTTCTGGAGCTTGAAATCAGGGAAATCTTCCGCACCCACTGGCAGATTGCCTGCCACATTTCCGATGTAGCGGAGCCGGGCAGTTTCATCACCCTCGACATATGTGGTGAGCGGGCGCTGGTCATTCGCGGCAACGATGGTGAGGTAAGGGCGTTTCACAACCTTTGCCGCCACCGCGGCGCGCGGGTTGTGGCCGATGAGCAGGGCCGGTGCAAGGGCGCCCTTGTGTGCCCCTTTCATGGTTGGGTCTATAATCTTGATGGCACGTTGAGGGGGGCAGCCAGGCCGGATTCCTTCCCCGACCTCGACAAGAAGGCATTCGGCCTTTCTTCAATCGAAACGGAAGTCTGGCAGGGTTTTGTATTTATCCGGTTCGAACCGGGGCCGCAGCCCCCGGTGGCCGAACTGATGCTGCCGTTTGCCGGCGAGATGTCCCACTACCGGATGGAAGAGATGATTCCGACAGCCGGTTTCTGGACCCAGACCTCCCAGGTGAACTGGAAGTCCGTGCGTGATGTCGACAACGAGGGCTATCACGTGGCGCTTGCCCACCCCGCCCTGCAGGACCTCTATGGCCGTTCCTATTATGACGAGCCGTTCGTCAACGGTGTTTGCCGTTCGTTTGCATCCTGCAATGAAAACGGTCGTCTGTGGAGCGTCCGTCACTATCTGAAGGCGCTTTCGCCCAGGGAACACATGCCCGAGGAGATCAAGCGGGCGTGGATTTACTACGGCCTGTTTCCCAATGCTGTTATCGCGGTTACGCCGGAACTGGTGCAGTTCTACCAGGAGTTCCCGCTTTCGACCGGCGAGAGCCTGTTGCGCGGTGCGATCTACCGCCATCGCGACGAAACCCGGGAGCAGCGGCTTGCCCGCAAGCTGGCGCTTCGCATCGACCAGCAGACCATGGAGGAAGATGTGCAGCTTACCGAATGGTCCAACGAGGCGATGAACTCGTCGGCATTCGAGGGGTTCTATCTGTCAGACCTGGAATACGGCGTTCGTACGCATCATGACCATCTTCGCGCCGTCCTTCCGGTGGCTACCCTTGAAGAACCGCCGGCGGAAGAAGATATCGACCGGTTGAACACCGCAATGCGTATGGCAGCCGGTTGAGCAGCAGGCAGTTCCTGGTAACAGGCGCTTGGCAGCAGGCCCCTGGAGCGGGCGAGGAACGCTAGCCGTTCCAGATACCCTCGCGCCGCAGGTCGTCCATCGTCCTGGTGATACCTTCCCGCAGGATCGCAACCATCTGATCGATCTGCTCGCGGGTAATCACCAGGGGCGGGGACATGACACACATATGGTAGAGGGGCCGCACCAGCAGGCCGAGTTCCTGGCAGTGCTTGTCGATACGGTTGCCGACTTCGGTATCGAGCCGGATCGGATTCCGGCTTTCTCGATCTGCGACACATTCGACGCAGGCCATCAGCCCCATGCCCCGGACCTGGCCGACCAGTTCGAGTTCCTCAAGTGTCTTCAACTGTGCCTGAAAATAGGGTTCGATCTCCCGGGCGTGTTCAAGAATGCTGTCTTCCAGCAAGTCGAGATTGCGCAATGCCACGGCACAGCCGATCGGGTGGCTGGTATAGGTATAGCCGTGGCCAAACATTGCCTCGGGATGGTTTGATGCCCGCAATTCGTCCAGCAAACGGTTGGAAACCGCCATTCCGCCGAGCGGGAAATAACCGCTGGTTACGCCCTTCGCAAAGGTGATGATGTCCGGCACGACACCGAACCGGGCCTCGGAAGCAAAAACATGGCCAAGCCGCCCGAAAGCGGTCACAACCTCGTCGGCGATGAAGAGAATGTCACTGTCGGCGCAGATTTGGCGGATGCGCTTGTAGTAGCCCTCGGGTGGCACGATGACGCCGCCTGATGCCATGATTGGTTCCCCGATGAAGGCCGCGATGTTTTCCGCGCCATGGCTATCGATCGCCTCCCGCAACTCGTTCTCCAGGGACTGCATGAACGCCTCGACCGGCATGTCATCCAGCCTGCGGAAGGGATCGGGAGAGGAGAGGCGGATGACAAGTTCCTCAGCACTGGCCATCCAGTTCCGGGTCCTCGGATTTCCGTTCATGGACGCAGACAGATAAGTGCTGCCGTGATAGCCGCCTTCGCGGCAAAGGAATTTGCACTTCTCCGGACGCCCACGCACGGTATTGTAGAACCAGGCAAATCGCAGGGCCGTTTCAACGGCTGTCGATCCGCCGGTTGTGAAGAAGAAGTGGTTGAGATCTCCAGGCGTATGCTTTGCCAGCCGCTCTGCCAGAATGGCTGCAGGCGGGCTGCTGGTATACCAGGGCGTATTATAGGAAAGCGCCATGGCCTGTTCATGCAACGCATCTGCCAGAACCTTGTTGCGATGGCCGGCATTGGTGCACCACATTCCGGCCGGACCGTCGATCAGGCGGCGCCCCTTGTCGTCGTAGACATAGACACCTTCCGCTTCATCGACCATGCCACGGGTCTCATCGCCGATACTCCCGGCAACCGGCCATGGTTGAATCAAGTGGTCGACAGCCAGTTCGGCTGCGGTTTCGATGTCGATCGGCGGCATTGCCTTCATGATTATCACCTGTGGGGCGGAAGGGCGGACGCGGAACGGCAGTCCGCAGAACTTCCACTATTGAATGAGCATTCAGTCAATAATGTCAGAAAATTCGCTTGCGCTCAATCCGGAATTGGCATCAAATTCCAATCAGTGACGGTATGTGTGGCGCCGTTTGCGGGGCTGTGGCTGGAGGAAGGGCAATCTGCCAGCCGGGTTCAGGCATGACGGCTGCAATCCTGCACCACGCCGTCCGGAGGGTGGACATGAGCGGGAATGAGGGCAATCCACTGCCTGCAATGACGGGGCGGACCGCCGGGCGCTGGCTTCGCTCCGATTCGGGGCAGGGATGGCTGACCATCTCGCCGCCATTCGTCTATGCGCTGCTGCTGCTGGCAGGCCCGATCCTTGTCATCATCGCCAACAGCTTCTGGTCCCAGGACTATCTGACGATAGACCACACCTTCACGCTGAAGAATTACCGTGAGGCACTGACAGAGCCCATCTACAGGGATCTCCTGTTCCGCTCGCTGTTTGTTTCCGTGATCGTGAGCATCGTCACCGTTGTTCTCGCCTATCCGGTTGCATGGTTCGTTTCCTTCCATGGCGGAAAATACAAGGGCATCTGGCTGTTTGTGATCACCGTGCCCTTCTGGTCGGGATACCTGCTTCGCATTCTCTCCTGGAAAGTCATCCTTGGTTACAACGGCGTTCTCAATACCGGGCTGCAGTATCTCTCGATTATCTCCGAGCCGCTGAGTTCGCTGCTTTACAATGTCAACGCGGTTATCATCACCCTGGCCCACAGTTGGGCGGCGTTCGCAATTCTCCCGCTTTTTGTCTCGCTGGAAAAGGTCGACCGGACGCTGCTGGAGGCGGCGAGCGATCTTGGTGACGGCCCGATACGCGGCTTCTTGCGGGTCACCCTGCCACTTACCATGCCGGGGATCATCGCGGCCCTGATGATCGTGATGATACCAACGGTGGGCGACTACGTTACCCCGAAACTGGTTGGCGGCAAGGACGGGGTTATGATCGCCAATGCGATCCAGGTCCAGTTCGGCAAGGCGGCGAACTGGCCGCTCGGAGCAGCGCTTGCAGTCTCGACCATGGTCATTGTCGGCATGGTCGCCGGCGCGATGGTTCTGCTCCTGCTCGGTTTGAAGAGGCTGGTGAAATGAGGGGGAGCTCCATTCGCAAGGGCGTCGTGACGGCCTATGTCGCGCTCTATGTGGCGATCCTCTATTTTCCTGTACTTTTACTGCCGGTTTTCTCGGTAAACGACTCGGCCACGCCAAAGCTGCCGCTGACGGGTTTCACCCTGAAATGGTATTCGGGCCTGGCAAGCAACGAAACCATGCACAGCGCTGCGTGGAACTCTCTGCTGGTCGGCGTCAGTGCCGCATTGTTGAGCACGATCCTCGGGATTTGCGCCGCCCGCGCCATCACGCGCCACCAGTTCACCGGCAAGGGCGTGGCCAGCGGGTTGATCATGGCGCCGCTTATCCTGCCGGAAATCATTATCGCGATCTCGCTGCTGGTCGTTCTGCTGAGCGTCGGCATCGAGCTGTCTTTGCTGACCGTGATCCTGGGGCACCTGCTGATCTGTGTACCCTATTCGGTGACCGTGCTGGTCTCGGGATTTGAGGGTTTCGATCCGAGCATGGAGGAGGCTTCCCGCGATCTGGGCGAAACGACCTGGGGGACGCTCAGGCGCGTTACCCTGCCGATGCTGGCACCCTCGATCATCTCGAGCCTGCTGGTCACCTTCACCATATCGCTCGACGAGTTCATTCTCGCCTTTTTCCTGAGTGGTACCGAGCCAACCCTGCCAGTCTACATCTGGGGGCAGCTGCGGTTCGCCGCCAAACTGCCGAATGTCCTGGCGCTGGGCTCGGTGATGATTGCAGCATCACTGGTGATGCTGACCGTGGCGGAGATCGTCAGGCGAAGGGCGGAAGCGCGGACAGCAGCGAAAACGGAATGAGGGAAGGGCGCGGCAATGGGCACGACAGCCGGAGATGAGATCGAATGGCAGAGATGATCGAGATAAACCAGGTCGAAAAGCACTATGGTGCGTTCCGGGCGCTCGGGCCGGTCAGCGCCGGCATCGCCGAAGGTGAGTTCTTTTCGCTGCTGGGACCGTCGGGTTGCGGAAAGACCACCCTGCTGCGGCTGATCGGCGGGTTCGACGAACCGACTGTTGGCTCCATTTCGATTGCTGGCATGGACATGTCGGGCAAACCCGCCAACATGAGACCCACCAACATGGTGTTCCAGAGCTACGCAATTTTTCCCCATCTCAATGTTTCGGAAAATGTTGCCTACGGCCTCAAGCGCCTGCGCCTTGGCCGCGAGGAGGAGAGGCGCCGGGTTGATCAAGCATTATCCCAGGTGGAGTTGTCAGGCCTCGGCCCGCGCATGGGCAACCAGCTTTCCGGCGGGCAGCGCCAGCGCGTGGCGCTGGCCAGGGCGCTGGTGATGCGGCCGAAAGTTCTGCTACTGGATGAGCCGCTGTCTGCCCTGGACAAGAAACTCCGGGAGCAGATGCAGGTCGAGTTGCGCCATCTGCAGCGCCAGATCGGCATCACCTTCGTACTGGTAACGCACGACCAGTATGAGGCGCTCGCCATGTCGGACCGCATTGCGGTCATGTTCGGCGGAGAGATTTCCCAGATTGCAACCCCGAAAGACATCTATCAGAGCCCGTTGAGCCGGCAGGTTGCTGATTTTCTGGGCGGAATGAATTTCCTGACTGCCGGCAACATCGCCACAGCAGGGGAGCAATTCTCGGCAGACATTCCGGGGATAGGCAAGGTGACGGGAAAGTTGGCAGCGGGAACCGATACCTCAACTGCGCCGGTAATCGGCATACGTCCCGAGCGGCTGCGGATTGTCTGGGAAGGTGAGAGCGCAGATCCTGTCATCAGCGGGAAGGTGGCTGACAGACACTATTTCGGCGAGGTGACCAACCTCGCCGTCGAGATCGAAGGGCAGGAGAAGCGCCTGTCGGTTGTCGAGACAAACGATTTCGGCGCCGATGACATTCCCATCGGTTCCCCCGTCCGCCTTACCTATGACAAGGATGCGTTCGTCTACATGCCGAACTGACATAAAAAAACAGGCCGGACGAACCGGCCTGCTTTTCTCTTGGCAATTCGCGATCAGTAGCCTGCCTTGATCTTCTCGAACTCCGCAATCATCTTCTGCTTCAATTCGGCAGGAACCGGAGACTGGAACAGCGTCTTGTCGACAAATGCGGCAAGGTCGCCATAGCCGCTTGCATCCAGTGTCTCCTGGTCGATGGCGTCCATGCCCTTTGCATTGCTGTGGCCGTAACCCCATTCGGAGACGATGTAGGACGATACCCTCTCGTCAAGAATGGCATTCAGAAAATCGTAGGCCTTGTCCTCACTGCCGGGTGCATCGGCAAGAACCGTGTACCCGCAAACCCAGGTGGACAGCCCCTCATCGGTATCCTTCTTGATTGCAACGGCTACGCCGTCGCTTTGAAGGGTCGTGGCCGTTTCGTTCCAGGCCCATGCAAGGTCCACTTCGCCACCCGCCATTGCCTGGCTGAGTTCGGTATTGTCCGTCCAGTAGAGGCGGACGTTCTTGTGCACCTGACGCAGGAATTCGGAGGCTTCTGCAAATTGCTCATCGGTCATCTGTGACCAGTCCTTCAGACCGATCGCAAGGCTTGCAAGCGCGTAGGCGTCATCGACATTGTCGCCGATCGACACACGCCCTTCAAAGCTTGGGTCCGCAAAGGCCTTGAGCGATTGTACTTCCTGTTCCGTGACCTTCTCGGTCATGTAGGTGACGGCGGTGTTGCCCCAATCGAAGGGGACGAGCCAGGCTTGTCCGTCTTCCGTCGTCATCAGGTCCTTCATGGCCTTGAAGCCGGGCATGATGTCGTCCCAGGCAGCAATCCTGGATGTGTCAAGCGGCTTCAGCAGGCCGGCTTCCCGCCACTTCACGACGCTCTGTGAACACGGATGGCCCAGATCGGCCTTGAAACCGGAACGCAGTTTCTGAAAGGCCTCTTCCTCATCACCAAAGAAGGTAAAGGTGGGGGAGTCGTTGTACTTTTCCACATAGGCGGGGTGGAATGCGGGATCCTCATACCCCGACCAGTCGAAGACGATCAGTTCACTGTCTTCGGCATAGGCCATGGGTGATGCGCCCAACATAAGCGCCAGGCCGAAGCCGGCGGCAATCTTGTACGAGATCAGTTTCTTCATGTTTTTCTCCCTGGTTTACGCATTGGCGTTTTGGTGAGCGGACGGCCGTCCGCGTCGAAGTGCTTTGGAAAGATCGTGCCGAGCATTTCCATGGCGATTTTAAGCGCATCGGTACGCTTGTACTTGCGTCCCGACAGCATGAGCCGGAGCCAAAGACCTTCCTGCATGGCATAGATGGCTGCCGTCACGTTCTCCGGGTCGAAGGTGTAGCCGGCTTCATCCTTCGCCTTGCGGCAGTATTCGGTGAGGCGCCCCCGGTATTTCGTGTCGCGCTCCCAGACCAGTTTTTGATAGGCGGGTCGTGACTTCGCTTCGGCCATGAGGGCAAACCAAGCGGCTACCGTATGCGGCGTGCAGATTTTCCGATCGAGGTCGGCTGTTATCAGTGCGGTAAGCTTGTGGGCGGTGTCGGAAGGCGCTGCTGCATACCGGGCTTTCCAGTTCTCCTGATATTCATCCGACATGAACTGGAGGGTTTCGAGCAGCAGATTGTCCTTGCTGTCGAAATGGAAGTTTACGATGCCGCGGGAAAGCTTTGCACCATCGGACACATCGGCAAGCGTGGTGGCTGCGTAGCCGCGCACCGCCAGCGATTCAATGGTGGCCTTGATCAACTGTTCGCGGCGCTTTTCCCTGGATTCCCGGCGGCGCGACGGTGAAGGGCTGGCCTCTGTCTCTTCATTGCCGTTCTGGATTTTGCCTATATCCAAGGGGTTTCCCATCACGTGGCTGGTTTGACCGCACGCAGGTGGGTCGGGCAGTGTTCGCCCGTGTCGAGCACCTTCTGCATTGCGGTCCAGGTTCTGATGTTCTTGTCGACATAATCCGCGCCCACGATGCCGGATATGCGGTCCCGTTCCGGCCCTGCCAGGCGCTCAAGCTCGCCGCGCGCGACCTCCCGGTACCAGGGATTGCGGTTCACCGTATGCACATCGGTAAAACCCGAAGAACGCATCGCGGCCTCATAGCGCTGCGGTGAGGCCATGCCAAAACTGAGACCCTCCGCGGCAAGATAGGCTTTCATGTCGGGCGAGGGCTCACCGTCATGGGAGGTCAGCCAGTCGCTGGCTGCAAAAATGCCTCCGGGTTTGAGAACGCGGAACACCTCGGCGAAGATGGCTTCCTTGTCGGCGATGTGGATCATCGCATCTTTTGAGAACACGATGTCGAAGCTGGCATCCTCGAAGGGCAGGGGACCGGGATCGCCGCGTACAAAGCTGGCACGGTCCTGCAGCCCTTCGCGCTCGGCGCGCCGGCTGGCTGCATCCACTACCGGCTGCTCGACATCAAAGCCGGTAATGCTGGCAGGCTCGTACTCGCGCAACAAGAACAGCGTGATGCCACCGGAGCCGCAGCCGATATCAAGAACGTGTTTTCCCGAGAAATCCAAACCCTCAACGACCCGGCGCACTTCCTGCGGTCCGCCCGGCGAAAGATATCCCTCACCCCAAAGCGCTTCCAGAAAGCGGATGGCGGTCTCGTCATATTCCGGCTCGTGAGAGCCCGAAGCGGTTACGCCGTCATCGGTCATGCGTAATCCTCCTGCCGAAACTATCCGGCTGGATTGGAAAAAATGCAATAGTTTTATTGAATGGCTGTTCAGTAGCGCGCAAAGATGGCGCTACGGGTTTATCGCGCCGGCAAGGTCTGGCAGCAGCAGCCGGAGGTGGGAGAAGGCAGCGGAAAGACCCTTTTCAGGGCTGAACTCCGGACCCTGAAGATGCATTTGCAGCCATAGTCCGTCCGTATGGGCGTCGATCGACTGCGCCAGCCAGGCAGGGTCGGGTACATGGGCAACCGAGGACAACTCCTCGCACGCCTGTTTCATCACCTGGAAACGTTCTTCTTCGCTTTCGCTGCTCAACCGGTTGTAGATGGGCTTTGCCGATGCCTCTCCCCAGAAGGCAAACCACAGCGCCAGCTTTCTGTTCGTGCAGATGATCGGATCGAAATCGGTTCTCACCAGATTCAGGATCCGGTCGAGGGGAGTTTCGGCGGCAAGAGCGGCTTGCCACGCTGCGCGGTATTCATCCAGCAGGCGGACCAGTGTCTGTGTCAGCAGGCCTTCCTTGGACTTGAAGTGAAAAACCAGCACGCCCTGCGAGACGCCGGCAGTGGTTGCCACATTGGCAAGCGTGGTGCCGCTGATGCCGTGCCGGGCAACCATTTCAACCACAGCATCGATGATCCGCGCCTGCATGCGCCGGCTCGTCGGCGATGTGTTTTCCTGTGTTTTGGTGCCTTTCATCAGCATACCCAATAACCAACTGGACATTGGCGATAAAGCGGAATAATTTGAGTGAACACTCAAATTTTGGAGTTGCCATGGCCGCCATTTCGAAAACCTCAGGCAAGTACGACGCCATTGTTGTCGGGGCAGGACACAACGGCCTCATAACAGCATGCTTCCTGCAGCGTGCCGGCTTGAAGGTGCTGGTGCTGGAAAAGGCGCCGCATGTGGGCGGGGCCGCGGTGAGCCTTTCCCTGACGCCGGGATGGACCTACTCGAACTGCTCCTATGTCTGTTCTTTGCTGCGCCCTGAAATCATCCGCGCGCTGGAACTGCCGAAATTCGGGCTGCAGGTTATCCCTTATGAAAGCGGCGCGACGTTCGATTCTCGGGGCCAGTATTTCGCCTATTTCTCGGACCACGATGCACTGCGCCGTGAGTTGACCCGGCATTCGCCGCGCGATGCGGACAATTACGAGCAATATGCGCGCGCTGTCATGCGCCAGTGCAAGTTCATCAAGCCGCTATTGATGCGCACGGCGCCCGATCCGGTCAGATTGCGCCCGCGCGACATTTCCGAACTCCTCTACATTCTCAAGCGGTTTCACGGCCTGGGGCAACGCGAAATGGCCGAGACGATCCGGTTCTGGACCATGTCGATTGCCGAATATCTCGACCAGTATTTCGAGACCCCACTCGTCAAGGCACATATTGCCGGTTCCGGTATCATCGGGACGGGTCTTGGTCCCTATTCGCCGGGTACGGCCTATGTCCTGCTGCACCACTACATGGGCGAGGTGGACGGAACCATCGGCGCCTGGGGCTTTGCGCGCGGCGGAATGGGATCGATTACAAAGGCGCTGGCGGCGTCCTTTGCTGCCAGCGGCGGAGAGATACGGACGGATGCCGGTATCGACCATTTTGCCGTTCGCAATGGCAAGGTCCGAGCCGTGGTAACCGAGGCCGGAGATGTCTACGAAGCCGCAACGGTGGTTTCCGGCATGGATGTACGGCGCACCTTCATCAATCACACGGAGGAAAGCGATCTGCCGCCTGACTTCGTCAAGGCCGTCAAGCGGTACCGATTCCGTGGTTCTTCCGGCAAGCTCAACATTGCGCTCGATGGCATGCCGACCTTTTCCGGTGCGCCCAAGGATGCCCGCTTCCTCAAGGGCGATCTGCATTTCCTAGATGACATGGAGGAGATCGAACGCGCCTATGACGACTGGAAGGCCGGGCGATGGTCGGCAAGTCCCTATGTCGACTTTCTCATTCCCACCCAGATTGATCCGACCATGGCTCTGCCCGGCAAGCACTATGCGACCGTTTTCGTTCAATACGCCCCCTACGAACTCGCCGAAGGTCAATGGGACGATGCCAACCGAGAAGCCTTCGCCGAAACGGTCATATCGAAGATCGCCCGCCACAGCCCGGACTTCCGCAAGCTCATCGTTCACAAGGAAGTCAGGTCACCGCTCGATATCGAGCGGGAGACCGGCCTGACGGAAGGCAATATCTTTCAGGGAGAACTTACCTTCGACCAGTTGCTCTTCAACC
>JAGRLQ010000280.1 GCA_020441735.1 Nitratireductor sp. | reverse complement strand
CCCGCTCAGTTATTACCCCCTGTCGCTGTGGTCTTGGCAGGATGCGATCAAGGCCGTGTTTCTCGACCGGGTCAACATCGTCGCCGAATACGAGGCGGCGGTTCACAGTCCTTCTTTCGAGATGCGGCTGCCGAGCGTTGTCTGCCTCAAATCCTACATACGGCCCAACCGCTACCCGGCCTTCACCCGTTTCAATGTCTTCCTGCGCGACAAGTTCCAGTGCCAGTATTGCGGCTCGCCGTCGGAGCTGACCTTCGACCACGTCATTCCGCGCTCGAAGGGCGGCCTTACCGAGTGGGAAAACGTCTGTGCTGCCTGCTCGCCCTGCAATCTGCGCAAGGGCAACAAGATGCCGGCAAAGGCCGGCATGTGGCCGGTCCAGAAGCCCTACATGCCGACCGTCGAGGACCTGCATCGCAACGGCCGCAAATTCCCGCCCAACTATCTGCACGAAAGCTGGATGGACTTTCTCTACTGGGATTCCGAACTGGAGCCGTAAGCAGGCTCTAATCGGCGGCGCTGTCTGCGCGCCCGAACGCGCCCCTGAAGGCGATGGCCGCCAGGATCAGCGAAACGATCACATTCCATCCGGCAAAGGACAGGCCCAGGAAGCGGCCTGCGGCTTCGTCGCAGGACGGCGGCTTCACCGTGCCGAGACTGTCGAGCAGGCTGCCCGCATCGCTGACGGTGCCTCCGCCACCGCAATCGCCCGTTCCTTCCCACCAGCCCCATTCGATCCCGGCATGCTGGATACCGAGCACCATGGCATAGAGCATCAGCAGACCGCCGATCGCCAATAGTCCGCGTGTCACGCAGGCAGGCCATTTAAGGAAGGCTGAAATCAGCGCCAGCCCGGTAACGGGAATCGCCATGTAATAGGGCTCGCGCTGGCCCAGGCACAACTTGCAGGGTGTATAACCGCCGATATGCTCGAAGCCCAGCACGGTCGCGATCACCGCGATCATCCCGGCAAAGGCAAGCAATGCCATGAACTGCTGGTTTCGTCCTGTTTTTCCTGTGAGCATGAAGGCCACCCGGCTCCCTTCAGAATATGTAGCGTACGGCAACGAACCCGCCGAGCAGCAATACGACACCGATGGTGAACATCAGCCCGAGGCGCTTTTCGATGAATTCACGGATCGGCTCGCCGATCTTGTAGAGCAGCCAGGAAACCAGGAAGAAGCGCAGTCCCCGGCCAACGACACTGACCGCCGCAAAGGTGACGAGATCAAGGCCGGTAGCACCGGAAAAGATCGTCAGCACCTTGTAGGGAAAGGGCGTCACTGCGGCGAAGAGCACCCCCCATCCGCCCCAGGTGTTGTACCACTCGCGCACGGCGTCGAAGGAATCCTCCTTGCCGTAAAAGGCGAGGATCGGCTTGCCGACGCTTTCAAACAGTTGCGCCCCGATCCAGTAACCGACAAACGCCCCCATGATCGAGGCGACGGTGCACAGACCGGCATAGAACAGCCAGCGATGCCGCTTTGCCAGCACCATGGGAATAAGCATCACATCAGGGGGGATGGGAAAGAACGAGCTTTCGGCGAAGGAAACACCAAACAATCCCCAGCTTGCACGGCTGTGGGCGGCAAGCGAAAGCACCCAGTCGTAAATCGCCCGGATCCAGCGATTGATCATCGTCAGCAAGGGATTGCTCCTCGTCGTCCGCAGGGCCGCGCCCGGCAATCTGATTCTTGCCTGCCGCGCGGAACTCTGGTGCCCGTGTATGGCAATGCCAAAGCCGCATCAAGGCGAAAAACCGGCGGCTCCGGCAGATCAGCCAGACCGCCGCAGGCCCGGCCGGCAGTTGAGCGTGCAGCCGGTTTTCTTTGTGGTTGACCGGCAAAGCCCCTTGACGGTAGATGCACACGCCGGTCCGAATGAATGCCGCTTCGGCAATGCCCCTCTGGCGGAACTGGTAGACGCGCTGGATTCAAAATCCAGTTCCTTCGGGAGTGCCGGTTCGATTCCGGCGGGGGGCACCAGTTTTCCAGCACGCTGCCAATTGGCAAGACCGCACATGCGCCGCTTTACCGGCTGCGCCTTGCAGCCTGTCATGGGATGAATGCCGGCCGGATGCGAGCCTGCACCGGGCGCCCGGCTGGTTCCACAGATCGGTTTCCCTCCTGCCCCACTAGGAATTTGCAGCCACTCCGGACTTGCATCTCTTTCCGATTCCATGCCACTGAATTGCATAATTTCCGACCAGGAGGAGAAATACGGAAATTATGCAGGATTTTGCATCCGAGCTTAAAGGCGCTTTGACGCAGATATTGTCGATGGATTCGGGCTTTGTCGAAATCATCGGCCTGTCCTTGCGCGTCAGCCTCTCGGCGACGGCATTTTCCTGCCTGCTGGGCCTCGTTCTCGGTGCCTTTCTGGCCGTTTCAAAGTTTCGCGGCCGCCAGGGATGCATCATTCTCCTCAACGCGCTGATGGGCCTGCCGCCGGTCGTTGTCGGGCTGTTCGTCTACCTCAACCTTTCGCGCGCAGGCCCCCTCGGCTGGCTTGGCCTGCTCTATACCCCCACGGCGATGATCATCGCCCAGACCATCCTCATAACGCCGATTGTCGCCGCCCTTTCCCGCCAGGTTCTTGAAGATCTGCACGACGAATACCGCGAACATTTCGCTTCGCTCGGTCTCGGCATGCCCGCCCAGATTCGCGCCGTATTGTGGGACGGACGCTATTCTCTCATCACCGTGGCACTGGCGGCCTTCGGCCGGTCGGTTGCGGAAGTCGGCGCCGTCATCATCGTCGGCGGCAACATCGAGCATCTGACCCGTGTCATGACAACGGCGATTGCCCTGGAAACGTCCAAGGGCAACCTCTCGCTTGCCGTCGCGCTCGGCATTGTGCTGCTGGCAATTGCCCTGGCCGTAAACGCAATGGTCGCTAGCCTGAGACTGTCCGCCTCGAGGCTCGGCTATGCTTGAGAGAACCGGCGCCATGACAGGTACGGTGCAGCGGCATGCGCTTTACTGCAGGGGACTGGTGTATCAGGTCGGCGAGCGACGGCTGATTGACGGGATTGACCTCGATTTCCTTCCCTTCGGCATCAGTACCATTGTCGGCTACAATGGCGCGGGCAAGAGCCTGCTGTTGCGCCTGCTGCACGGTCTGCTTGAACCCTCCGAGGGCGCGGTGTTGTGGAACGGCAAACCGCTGTCGGCGAAAGCCCGGCACCATCAGGCCATGGTGTTCCAGAAACCCGTTATCCTGCGCCGCACCGTACTCGACAATTTGCGCTTTGCGCTGGCAAGCCGCGGCATCCGCGACAGGAAGCAGGCATTGGCGGCACTGGAGCGTGTCGGCCTTTCCGGCCTCGAAAGCCGGCCGGCCCGGCTTCTGTCGGGCGGCGAGAAGCAACGCCTTGCGCTTGGCCAGGCCATTGGCTGCAATCCGGATGTCCTGTTTCTGGATGAGGCTACTGCCAGCCTCGATCCGGCTTCCGTCCACGCCATCGAACAGATCGTGCTGGCTGCCAGCGCCGAGGGAACCAAGGTGATCATGGTGACCCACGACGTCGGTCAGGCGCGCCGCCTTTCCGATGAGGTCATCTTCATCGATCAGGGCCGTATCCTCGAACAGGCGCCCGCCGGTTCTTTCTTCGCAAGCCCGAGCACCCGTCACGCCGCTGCCTATCTCGAAGGCCGGCTGCCCGAAACCCATCAACACCCATCCCAGAACTGAAGGAGGATATGATGAAGACCATCCGCAAACTCTCGATTGCTGCCGCCATGACGGTAACGCTTGCTGTCGCCGGCACGGCAGCAGCCCAGGACAAATCGATCCTGGTCCAGTCGACCACGTCGACGGCCAATTCCGGCCTCTATGACCACCTGCTGCCGATGTTCACCGGCAAGTCCGGCATCACGGTCAATGTCGTTGCCGTTGGCACTGGTCAGGCAATCAAGAACGCCCAGAACTGCGACGCCGACGTGCTCCTTGTCCATGCCAAGGCATCGGAGGAAAAATTCGTCAGCGAAGGCTACGGCGTTCAGCGTTTCGACCTGATGTACAACGACTTTGTCATCGTCGGCCCGGCGGCTGACCCTGCCGGCGTCAAGGGCATGAACGACGTGAAGGCAGCGCTGACCAAGCTTGCTGAAGCCAAGGCGCCGTTTGCCTCGCGCGGCGATGATTCGGGCACCCACAAAAAGGAAATGTCCCTGTGGAAAGCTGCAGGCATCGAACCGGGTGGTGAGTGGTACCGCTCTACCGGCTCCGGCATGGGCGCAACGCTCAATGCCGGAGTTGGTATGGGCGCGTATGTGATGACCGACCGCGCCACCTGGATCAGCTTCGGCAACAAGGGCGACTATGAAATAGCCGTCGAGGGCGATGAAGCGATGTTCAACCAGTACGGCGTCATTCTGGTCAATCCGGAGAAGTGCTCCAGCGTGAAGCAGGCAGAAGGCCAGGCCTTCATCGACTGGCTGTTGTCTGCGGAAGGCCAGAACGCAATCCGCGCCTATCAGGTGGATGGACAGCAGCTCTTCTTCCCCAATGCCGATCCGGGCCAGATGAAGAAAGCCGGCTGAATCCGATTGCAGAACTTGATGCAAGGAGGCCGGGAATCCCGGCCTCTTTGTTTTCAGCCACCGTTGAAATGGATCGTGCCGAAGCCGGAAATATCGTAGCCATCAAGCTCCGCGGCCTTTTCCGAAAAAGCCGCACTACGGCAGAAGGCAAGCAGTTTCTGGAATGGCTCCTCGAACCAGGCACGCCGGTCGACGAGCAGATCGAACCGCTCTTCGCCAAGTGGCAGAAAGGGCAGCCTGAAGCCCGCTGCCAGACTTGCCAGCGCAAAGCCGGCATCGGCCTTTCCCGCAGCAACCGTCTGCACCACATCCTGCTCGCTGAGCGTTTCCCGGCAGAGTTCGAAATCATCCGGCGCCAGACCGGCTTCACCAAGCAGGCGCTCGAAGAATATCTGGGAACCAGCCTTCTGCTGGCGCGGCACGAACCGCAACCCCCCGGCCTCCGCCAGTGTACCGGGCAGTGGGGACAGATCAGCCCGCAGTGCCAGACCACGCTGTCGCCTCGCCCATTCGACCAGTACCACCGGACTTCCGGCAAAGCGCTGCCTGACATCGTCGGTGTTCCATTCGCCCTGCTTCCTCCCCGGAAGATGCAGGCCACTCGCAATGCCGTCGTTTTCTGCAAACCGTTCCAGACCGTCTCGGCTGCTGTCGAACAGCATGGCTAGCCCGCAGCGCGACTCACGGATCGCCCATTCCAGCAGCGGATCGTGACTGCCCAGAAAGACATCGGGACGAACGGCTTTAGAGGTTTCGACGGAGGGCGAAGGCATTTCCGAATTGCTGGCAAGCCAGGCTTCGATCTGCTCGCGCGGGAAGAGCAGCTTTCCGATCGCCCGCGTGCAGGGGAGCGCACCGGATGAAGCAAGGTCATAGACCTTGCGTTCCTTGATGCGCAGCAGAGCGGCAACTTCCTTGGTGGTTAGAAATTCCGTCATCGCCGGATCATTCTCTTATTCGTCAAGGGAGCCGTGAACGGCCACCTGTTCGAGCTCGGCAGCCTGCGGTTCGATCGCCCGGAAAGTCTCGCGAACCCCTTCATCGGCAAGCTCGCGCTGCACGGTCAGCAAGGTGTTGGCATCGTGCTCCCCGCAGAGCTCCGCCATGAAATTGAGCTCTTCCAGAGCGGCCGGTCGCGCCTGCTCGATGTCCGGCGCGCCGTAGACGTCGACGAAATGCTGCGCCAGCCGGTCCGCCAGCATCTCGAACTCGCCTGCCTCGACCGGTGTCACGGCAACGAAGGTGACCCTGCCGAAGGTCTCCAGCCCAAGCCAGCCATTGGCGAACGCCTGCCGTGCCTTGCCGACGAGATCACCATCCGTCCAGTCGGAGAATTCGAAACCGCCGGCGATGCACCACTCCCCCGTACGGGCCGGGGAGAAGAAGACGTTGCGATCGCTTTCATCGAGGTGGACGGCACGGGCGAGCTTCATGCTCAATTCTCCAGCAGTTGGCTGAGGTGGACAAGATGGGTCTTTTCCCCAT
>JAGRLQ010000279.1 GCA_020441735.1 Nitratireductor sp. | reverse complement strand
TGGGAGAGCGTCGCGTTCGCAATGCGAAGGTCGGGAGTTCGATCCTCCTCCGGTCCACCATTTTTTTGGCTCACGCAAGCCTGCTTTGCGCCCGGCTCCGACAAGGCTGTCTGACTGACCTCAACTCTTTTTGGCGGTTGTTTCCTTGCGGCGGATGGCAAGTTTCGGCTTGTCCTCCAGGATGCGGACCTCGCGCTGGGGATAAGGGATGCGGATGTCGTTTTCCATCAGGGTTTCCCAGATGATGGTCAGCAGGTCGGCGGAGATGCGGTTCTTGCCGTCGTCGATGCCCTTGATCCAGAATTCGAGTGCGAACTCAATGCCACTGTCGCCAAAGCCGCGCAGCTCGCAATCGGGTTTTTCAGGCTCCTGCAATACGCCGGGATGTTTCGAGACCGCTGCCACGATCAGGTCCGGCACCTTGCGGATGTCGGTATCGTAGGCGACGGAAAATTCCACCTCGTAGCGCTGGCGCGGATCGTCGCGGGTCCAGTTGACGAAAACCGAGGTGATGAATTTTTCGTTCGGCACCATGATTTCCTTGCCGTCATAGGTCTCCAGCGTTGCCGAACGCATGTTGAGTTCGCTCAGAATGCCCGCGCGGCCGTCTTCCAGCTCGATGTAATCACCGACTACCAGGGTGCGCTCGATCAGCAGGATGATGCCCGAGATGAAGTTGGAGGCGATCTGTTGCAGGCCGAAGCCGATACCGACGCCGACGGCACCACCGATGACGGCCAGTGCGGTAAGGTCGAGGCCGAGCACCTGCAACAGCAGGATGAAGATGGCAGCAAACAGGGCGATCTGGAACAGTTTGGCAAACAGTTCCTTGGTCGGCAGATCAAGCGCGTCCTGGGAGCGGATGGCATTCTGTCCGGTGCGATTGGAGATCGTTCCGAGCCAGAAGAAGAAGCCGCCGGCAATTGCCGCCTTGATCAGGAAATAGAGCGAGATGCGAATGTTGCCCGCTTCCATGGAGATCGAATCCAGGAAGGCGGTGGTGTCGTCGAGGTATTCGAAGACCTGCAGGGTTGCCACCGGTATGCCGAGATAGAGCATGGCGGTGCGCAACATCGGATGGGTGATGAAGCGGTTGATCGCAGTATAGAGCAGGAAGATGACGGCCAAGCCCTGGGCGATCTTGACCAGCCAGCCGGCGCCGACTGCTGCCGTGACGAGATCGACGGCAAAACCGAGAAAGACGTAGCACAGCAGGGCAAACAGCAGGTCCGACAGGGCGTGAACGTATTGGCGGATGCGGTAGAAGCGGACATCCTTTGCAGGCGCGTCTGAAAACCAGCTTACACGGCGGTTGAGCAGGCGGGCGAGGAACCAGGCGGCCGCGACACAGATGATGATGGCGGCGATCTGGGCGTAGAATTGCGGGCTGGTGAACCAGGCAATCAGCTTGCCGAGAATGTCATTGGCCGTCTGCTGCCAAAAAGCCGGATCGAGATATTTCTGCATTGTTGCCCCCAACCGCCACGGCTATCGTAGCGTGTGTTGATATTTTTATGCACCCACTATCACACATTCATGACCCCTGAACCATCGGCTGTTTGCGGTTTTCACCGTTTGCTACCGGTAGGTCGGAAAGCTCATTCCGGCCGCATGGCTACCGTCATCTGCCGTTTGCCGGCATAGCCGGGCTGCCGCTCGGTTCGAAATCCGGCGGTTTCCAGATTGCGGCGCACCCAGCCTGCGGCCGAATAGGTGGCGAGCGTGCCGCCCGGCCTTGTACGGCGAAATACTTCCTCCATCAGCGTCGTGTTCCAGAGCTCAGGATTTTTTGCCGGCGAGAAGCCGTCCAGAAACCAGGCATCTGCAGAAAAACCCGCTTGCGGCAGGCGCGTATTGGCATCTCCGAAGAGGACGGTGAGAGCGATGTTTTCGTTCTTCAATTCGAAGACCTTCGTCAGATTGCTGCTGTCACTCCATGCTTCAAGCAATGGCCTTGCGAGCATGGTCAGTTCCGGCCAGACGGTGAGGGCGGCAGCCATGTCACCGGCAGTCATGGGAAACTGCTCGAAGGAGAAGAAGTCCAGCTTTGCAGCAGGCGGCGCGGTCTCATGCCACATTTGCGCAGTGGCAAGGAAGTTGAGCCCGGTACCAAAGCCCAGCTCGGCGATGGTGAAGCGGTCGCAGGCAGCAAAGCGTTCGGCAAGCCTGTTTCCGGCAAGGAAGACATGCCGGGTTTCTGCCAGCCCGTCCTGGCGCGAATAGTAAGGATCGTCGAACAGGGTAGAGCAGGGGACGCCACCCTCGATCCATCCGATCTGCGCTTCCCCGGTTTCGTCACTTACCGTTTTGCTTTTGTTTTGAATCATTTGCGCCTATTCACTCGCGGGATGAGTCAGCACGTTCATACACCGAATCAAGCGCGGATTCAGGCGGGAAATCGCAGCAGCGATCATCCTGATCTGCTGGCGATCGGTGCCGGTGTCTTTGGGCTTTGGGCAGCGCGCCATGCGCTGAAGCGTGGCGAGCGGGTGCTGGTCATCGAAAAGCGCCATGTGGGCGCGGGCGCTTCGGGCGGCTTTCTCGGCGCGCTGATGCCGCACATGCCCGACCGCTGGAATACCAAAAAGCAGATGCAGTATGAAGGGTTACGATCGCTCGAACGGGCCGTTGCGGAACTCGAAGCCGACACGGGAGCTGATTGCGGCTACCGGCGGTGCGGGCGGCTGATGCCGCTGCGCCATGAAAACATGCTTCACCACCTTGCCGAGCGTATTGCCGGAGCTCGTGAAAACTGGGTGGATGAAGAAGGCAAGCAGGCCTTCACACTCGAGCACATACCGCAGGCAGAATTGGCACACCGTTTCGCTCTACCCGATGGAAAACCATGGCTTTCACCGGAGATTGCGCCTTTCGGTGCGGCGTATGATACGCTGTCGGCACGGGTCAACCCGCGCGCCTATCTTGCCGCCCTGGCGCAGTTCGTACGCAGTCATGACAGCGGCGCAATTGCGGAAGGCGCAGGGGTGACGGCAATTGATCCTGCAGCCGCTTCCGCGTCACTGGCCGATGGCAGCACGATATCCGCGGGACGGATCGTCATCGCCAATGGCTGGGAAGCCTATGACCTGCTTTCGGATGTTGGTGCCCATGTCGGCGGGCAAAAAGTTACAGGGCGCGGCGTAAAGGGGCAAGCCGTGCTGCTGGACCTGCCGCACAGCGACAATCTGCCCATCCTGTACGACAGCGGCAGCTATATCGTGCCGCACGGAACGACGATGGGCGCGGATGAGGAGGGCGTTGCCAACTGCGTGGCAGTGGGTTCCACCAGTGTGGATGACTGGCTGCCGGAGAGCGAGGGCGAAGAGGCCCTGGAGGTAGCCCGCATCGGTTTTGATGTTGCTGATATCGGTTTCTTCGAACATGCCTGTGCGCTCTGTCCCACCATCGCTTCGGCTACCGTCATGGAGCGCTGGGCCAATGTGCGGCCACGAAACACGATTCCGGACCCAAGGAGTGGCAAAATCGGCACCGAGCCGGTATTCGGGCCGATCGAAGGCCATGGCCGGGTCTCCGTGGCGGTTGGCGGGCTCAAGATCAGTTTCGGTATCGCGCACCTGCCGCATTGATAGCGCCGCTACGCTGCCGACATCTCCCCGTCGCTGACAGAACATCGAAATCACCGCCGATTTAAGATAAACCGGGATATCTTTTCGGAGTGCGGCTGGCCAGCGATCGCTGCTGCCTGCTACTCCAGTTCGAGCCGGAGCGCGTCATGGCGGAATTTCCCAAGAAAGCAAAAGTGGTCATCGTCGGTCTCGGCGGTATTGTCGGAGCCTCGGTCGCCCATCACCTGATCGAGCGGGGCTGGGACGATATTGTCGGCATCGACAAGTCCTCGGTGCCCACCGATATCGGCTCGACCTCGCACGCGTCCGATTTCTGCTACACGACGAGCCACGATTTCCTGTCCTGCTGGACGACTCTCTATTCCATCGATTTCTTCGAGAAGATGGGCCATTACGCCCGCGTCGGCGGCATGGAAGTCGCCCGTGTCGGCGACGATGAGCGCATGGCGGAGCTCAAACGCAAGGTCGCTTCCGGCAAGTCCTTCGGTACCCGCGTTTCGATGATCAGCGCAGCCGAAGCCAAGGAGAAGTTCCCGCTTCTTGAAGAAGACATGATCCAGGGTGCCATGTGGGATCCCGATGCCGGATTGGTCGTTCCGCGCTCGCAGACGGTGGCCGGCAAGCTGGTCGATCAGGCCGAAAAGACCGGCAAGCTGACGAGCTTCCCCAACACGCCGGCAACCGATCTGGTGATCGAAAACGGCCGCATCAAGGGCGTGGTGACCCATCGTGGCACCATCGAGGCGGATTATGTCATCGTCTGTGCAGGGCTGTGGGGCCGCCTCATCGCCGGTATGGCGGGCGAAGATCTGCCGGTCATGCCGGTCGATCACCCGCTGACCTTCTTCGGGCCTTATGAAGAGTTCGCCGGTACCGGCAAGGATATCGGCTGGCCGCTGATGCGCGA
>JAGRLQ010000278.1 GCA_020441735.1 Nitratireductor sp. | reverse complement strand
CTTCCTTCTTCAGCGCCTCGAGCGAGGGAACGATCGAGGTCATCAGCTGCATGATGATGGAGGCGGAAATGTAGGGCATGATGCCGAGCGCCAGAATGGCAAGGCGCTCAACCGCGCCGCCGGCAAACATGTTGAACAGGCCGAGCACGCCCTGGCTCTGGCTGTTGAAGGCCTGGGCGTAGGCTTCCGGGTTGATGCCCGGCAGCGGAATATAGGTGCCGAGCCGGTAAACAATCAGCGCGCCAAGGGTAAACCAGAGCCTTTTCTTGAGCTCGGTTGCCTTGGAAAAACTGGAAAAGTTGAGATTGGCGGCAAGTTGTTCGGCAGCAGATGCCATGGAGTTCTCCGCAGTTTCGGGCCGTTTCCCCCAGGCCCGCGAATTCAACGCCCTATATGGACCTTGGCAGGGGCGGTTTTCAACCGCTCATTCGTGCTTTGGCCCAGACTTTGGTTCAACAGTGCGCGAGGTTGCGCAACAGCAACAATAAAAAAGCCCGGGAAATTCCCGGGCTCAATCTTCATTCCCGGCCGTTATTTACCGGATTTTTCGGCCATTTTGCGGGCCAAATCCCGGTCGACCTGGGCGCGCGGCGGTTTGCCGTCGATCATTTCCTGGGCCTGAACCTTCCATTCCTGGGATTTCCAGGAAGAGCCGGCACCGGCGTCCTTGCAGATCTTGGCGAGTTCCGCATCGTCCATCTTGACGAGTTCGGACAGTTTGGAAACGCCAGCAGCGCGCAGGCCGCGGGCGATCTTGGTGCCAATGCCGTCGATCAGCACGACATCGTCGATGAACGGAACATCGCCGCTGTCACCGGTGATTTCGAACTTGCCACCGGCCTTTTCCAGCTTGGCGATGGCGGCCTTGGAGGCACCGGCGACGGAAACCGTCACCTTGGCCTTGATGTCACCATCGGAAAGGATGCGCACGCCATCGCGTACCCGGCGGATCACGCCGGCCTTGACAAGTGCCTCGGCATCGACGGTCGCCTTGGCATCGAGCTTGCCGGCATCGATGGCGGCCTGGATGCGGCCGAGCGACACTTCGTTGAAGTCCTTGCCGAACATGGCATTGGAGAAGCCGCGCTTGGGAAGACGGCGGTAGATTGGCATCTGGCCGCCTTCAAACCCGTTGATGGCTACACCCGAACGGGACTTCTGACCCTTGACGCCACGGCCACCGGTCTTGCCCTTGGAAGAGCCGATACCGCGTCCGACACGGCGGCGCGACGGATTGGCGCCCTCGTTGTCCTTGATTTCATTCAGTTTCATAATCGTAACTCCCCGGCTCAGGCTTCTTCGACGATGCGCACGAGGTGCGGGATCTTGTTGATCATGCCACGCACGGCGGGGGTATCCTCCAGCGTGCGGCGGCGGTTCATCTTGTTGAGGCCGAGACCGATCAGCGTGCGGCGCTGGATGTCGGGACGGCGCAGCGGGCTGCCGATCTGCTCAACCGTGATGGTTTTTTTCTTGTCAGCCATGGTTCGGCTCCTTGTAACCGGTTGATGCTTTTACTCTTCGGTGCCGATCAGGTCACGGCGGCGAGCCTGCAGGGTCGAGTATTTCAGACCGCGCTGGGCTGCAATGTCCTTGGGATGCATCTGCTTTTTCAGCGCATCGAAAGTGGCACGTACCATGTTGTAGGGGTTGGAAGAGCCGATCGACTTGGCGACGACGTCCTGAACGCCCAGGGTCTCGAAAACGGCACGCATCGGGCCGCCGGCGATGATACCGGTACCCGGCTCGGCTGCACGCAGGTGCACCTTGCCGGCGCCCCAGCGGCCATCGACATCGTGATGCAGGGTGCGGCCGGAGCGCAGCGGAACGAAGATCATGTCGCGCTTGGCAGCTTCGGTTGCCTTGCGGATCGCCTCCGGCACCTCACGGGCCTTGCCGTTACCGAAGCCGACACGGCCTTTCTGGTCGCCAACGACGACGAGGGCTGCAAAGCCGAAACGGCGGCCACCCTTGACCACTTTCGCAACGCGGTTGATGCCGACCAGCTTGTCGACGAATTCGCTGTCGCGCTCGTCGCGGTCGTCGCGGTTGTTACCGCGGGGTTTTCTGTCCTGTGCCATGATCCTGTCCTTGTTCTTTTCCGGAAGCACTCGGGTTTTCCGTCTGGCGGTTTCATCCGTTCAAATGAACGGTGACCTGCCGGGCGGCATGTGAAATCAGAAGCTCAGACCGCCTTCGCGGGCTGCATCGGCCAGCGCCTTGACGCGGCCATGATAGATGAAGGCGCCGCGGTCGAAGATCACTTCCTTGACGCCGGCCTTGACGGCACGTTCTGCAACCAGCTTGCCAACGGCAGCGGCAGCTGCGGAATCGGCACCGGTCTTCAGACCGCCGCGCAAATCCTTTTCCAGCGTCGAGGCCGCAGCCACGGTCACGCCCTTGGCATCGTCGATGACCTGGGCGTAGATGTTCTTCGAGGAGCGGTGAATGCTCAGACGCGGACGGTCGCCGGCCACCTTGCGGAGCTGGCGGCGAACACGGGTGGCGCGCTTTTTCGAGCTTGAATGATTGGAAGCCATATCCGTCTCGCTTACTTCTTCTTGCCTTCCTTGCGGAAGATGGTTTCGTCGGCGTATTTGACGCCCTTGCCCTTGTAGGGCTCGGGGCCGCGGTATTTGCGGATTTCCGC
>JAGRLQ010000277.1:3856-6768 GCA_020441735.1 Nitratireductor sp. | reverse complement strand
CCTATGCCGACAGCGAGGCGCTGAAAGAGTTCGCCTATCTGGGGTCCGGTGCGGTCCTGCTGGCTTTTGTCGCCGTAATTGTCGGCCTGCCGCTGGCTATTCACTGGGCAATCAAGATGGGTTTTGCCAATACCGGTATGCGGCATACGCCGGCCTTTCACGGTATCGGCAAGCAGACGCGGCCGGTCACCATCGGCCATCCCTGGATGCTGGCTCTGCTGGGTGTTGCGCTGATGGTCTGCTTTGCCATCCTGCAGCGCGATGTCACGGCGGAATACCGGCTTACAGAGTATCTGCCCAAGTCTTCCGAAGTGCGCTATGGCGAGCTACTTGCCAACGACATCACCGGCGGGCGGGCGCTGATGCTGATTTCGGTACCCTTCGACGAAGCGGGCGGGTTTGCCAGTGCTGAAAATGTGGAGCGGCTAGAGGCGGTCGGTGCGATTGCCGGCGGGCAATTCGGTGCATCACGGGTCTTTTCGGCAGCGCAGGCACTTGACTCCGCCCACACCGACGCGGCGCGCGCCCGGATCACGGAGGTGGTGCAGGAAGCCGTCAATGAAGGGCGCACGGACTTCATCGCCAAGGACGGTATGGCGGCCCTGGTGGGGGTGCGGCTTTCTTCCGATCTACCGGTTGCAGAACTGATCAGGGAAACCGAAGTGTTGCGCGGGCATCTGTCATCGCTTGAATACGGCGATCGCGTCCTGATCAGCGGCTTTCCGGTTCTCATGAGCGTCGAATTCACCCATCTGATCAACCAGCTTCGCCTCAGCCTCATTCTGGCGATCATCCTCGGGGTGACGATTCTCGGGCTTGCGACACGTTCGCCGCTGATGTTTCTGGCCGCAATTACGCCCAACCTGCTGCCGATCTTCTTCGTGCTGACAGTGCTCTATTTCCTCGGTGGGACCATCAACCTTTCCGAGGTCGTGGCGCTGACGGTTGCCTTCGGCATTGCCATCGACAATGCGGTGCATCTGATGAACGTGTTCGAAAGCCAGCGGCAGGAGGGCAAGGAGGTGCGCCATGCGCTCGCGGCGGCACTCGAGGAGGTTGGTCCGGCGCTGATGGCCGGAACGGTGATCATCTGCGCTGCCATCACCGTAACCCTGATCAGCTCACTGCCGATTGTGCCGGTCATCGGGCGGCTGATGATCGCTACGCTGATTGTCGCGCTTTTATCGAACCTGCTCATTCTGCCCGCCAATATTCTGACACTTGAAGGGCTTAAGCAGCGACTCTTCCGTAAGTGACAGCGTTGGGCTAATCTGCCCGATGGCGGCAGATGACAACCGTAAATCCGATTGCGACATCATGATGAAAACAATCCTGCTGGCAGCATCTCTTTGTGCTGCCGTCTTTTCCAGCAGTCTGTCTGCTGCCCGGGCCGAAACGGCCGCCGATTTTCTTAAAAGCCTTGAGGGCAACTATACCGGCCGCGGCAATGCAGTGGTAATCGGCGATGAAACCACGAAGATTTCTTGCAAGCTCGCCAACAGTTTCGATGCTTCGGCAAAGGCGCTGAAGGTCAGCGGCAATTGTGCCAGCACCAAAGGCAAGGGCGTCATCAACGGCAAGGTGGTGGCCAACGGCGACGAGGTCAGCGGCTCCTTCGTCTCCACCCGAAAGGATGTACGGGTCACCAAGACCAGCGGCCAGGTTTCCGGCAAATCGATGGTGCTTTCCTCATCGATGGTGGAAAACAAGACCGGCAACCTTATCCGGGTGCGCCAGCAGGTCTCCAGGACCGGTAATGGCATCAAGGCGGTCTTCTACGCTTTCGACAGCAAGACCCAAAAATACAAACCTGCCGGTTCCATCAATCTGAAGAAGCGCTGATGACCGATTATGTCGATCCCGACAGGGAACGCTTCGGCCTTTTCAAGGATTTGCCGCGCGATCATCCGGTGCAGATGCTCAATCTGGTACGGTTGAAGGATGAGGCCATCTATCCCGATGGCACCACCTGCAGCGGTGCGGAAGCTTACGAAGCGTATGGCCGGGAGAGTGGCCCGGTCTTTGTTGAGTTGGGTGGGCGGATCATCTGGTCCGGCGAATTCCAGTTGACCCTGATCGGCCCTGAAGAAGAAGCCTGGGACATTGCCTTCATCGCCGAATATCCCAGCGGGCAGGCCTTTATCGACATGCTGCGCAACCCGGTCTACCGGCAGGCTGTGGTTCACCGGCAAGCGGCTGTCCTGACCTCGCGGCTGATTCGCATGAAGCCGAAAGAAGCTTTGAAGGGCTTCGGATAACGGGCTTTATTCAACGACGGAGAGCCATTCGCTTTCGGCAAGTCGGCGGGTTCGCAGCTTGTTCACCGGATGCGCCGTGTCCTCATGGCCAATTGCGATGCCGCAGAAGAGCATCATGTTTTCCGGCATGCCGCAGAAATCCGTGATGGTTTTGGGGTATTGATACCAGCATTCCTGGGCGCAGCTTTGCAGGCCTGCTTCTTCCAGCAGCAGCATGAAGGTCTGCAGGAACATGCCGCAGTCGGACCACTGGGGTGGCAGCATGATGCGGTCCATGAAGCAGAAAATGGCGGCCGGCGCACCGAACAGGCGGTAGTTGTTGGCAAACCACTGCCGCCTTGCCGCCTTGTCTTCACGTGCGATGCCGAGATGGCCGTACATGTCCTCGCCAACCTCGAAGCGGGCGGTGCGGTAGGGTTCGATCAGCTTGGGCGGATAGACATGATACTCCGGCCCTTCGCCGCCGGGATAGGGCGTGCCCGCAAGGCGCTCTTCCATGATCGCGCGCAAGCGGCTTGTCGCTTCGCCATTGACCACGGAGACCTGCCAGGGCTGCACATTGCCGCCCGACGGCGCGCGGGCTGCCTTGCGCAGGCATTCCAGAATGGTTTCGGTTGCCACCGGTTCATCGGTAAAGGCGCGCACCGAGCGCCG
>JAGRLQ010000277.1:0-3792 GCA_020441735.1 Nitratireductor sp. | reverse complement strand
TTCTCTTATCGAAGGCACGCAAAAACACAACCGGGCAGGGTGGTCTGGAGAGATCATACTTATGCTTGAAATGAGTATAAGTATGGTTTATATGACTCGCGAACCAATCCGGGAAGGAGTTCCAAATGATGAATTCGCAAAAGGGCCATGTATCGAAAGCAGCACAAAGGCCGGGTGTGAGCCGGCGGGCGATGCTTCTTGGTGGGACGGCGCTGGCATCGGCTGCCGCAGTACCAAGCATGGCACAGGCTGCCATCGGATTTCTGAAGGATACCAGTGTTGCGAACGGGAAACGCCCGTGGCGTCGCGGTGAAGGTCATCTCGGCAGGTACCTTTGCGGCGAGGTCCATCACAAGATGGCGCTTCAACTCGACGATATCATTGCGGATCCGTCGATTGACGGGGAGGGCACGGCGCTGGCGCTGATGGAAGCGCGCTGTCCCGGCTGTGGCGAACGGGTGCATCCGGCCACGAGTTCGCTGTCTGCCGTCGTGCCGCAATGGCAGTGGCAGGACGCGACTGCCTGAACAATTTGCACAGCAGTTTGAAATCCCTTGAAAGGAGCGATCATGACCAAGCAAATCAAATCCGGGCAGATTACCCGCCGGCGGTTTGTCGGTGGAGCGCTGGCAGGCGGCGCAGTGCTGACGGGTCTCGCTATGCCGGCGTTTGCAGTGGCTAAAACAGGCGCTACGGGCCTCGTAGCCGTCGAAACAGGCGGTGATTGCCATCTGCGCCATGCGGCCATGGCAGAAGAACTCTCTCGCACGATTGCCGATCCGGCGGTTGATGCCGGGGCGACGGCGCTTGCCATTCGTACCAGCTTCTGTCCGTGCTGCGGTACGCAGATCGGTGCAGGCTTTCACGCAGAAGGAGTGACGGCATGAAGCACGATTTTCCCATCACTACGCGGAGACGTTTCCTGAAACAGGGCGTTGCCTTCAGCCTGGCCGGTGCCGGCATCCTTTCGGCTGGCGCGATTGGCGGGGTTCTGTCTGCTCCCGCAGGCGGTGCGGCAACAGTTTCGACCGATACTCCCGGTGCCGGGCCGGTCTATGTTTTTGCCAGCGATCCGCGCGCCGGATTTTCCGGTTTTCAGACCATTCCGGGCTGATTGAGGCAGTTCCGGGCGGGAGGCTCCCGCCCGGCAATAGAGATGGGCTGTCATGCTGACGTTACATCTTTTTACTTGCCTATATATCGGCAAGCAGCGATGATTGCCCCGTTCGGGCATAATGCGAACATGAAGACGACTGGAAGACCCAAGTAAATCGTGATGGTAAGTCCTGCAAGAATTGACCATCAGCCGAATGCGTACCGGATACGCAAGTCCCCTTGTCCGGTTGTGTTCCGTGGCAAACGCGCCAGCGCGCGAAAGACCGGGACCAAGGTATCTGCCTTTCTTCGACATATTGCTCTGCCTGCCCAAAGCCGGTTTGCCGGCGCAATTGCTGCTGCCTTGCCATTAGGCGGTGGCGCAACGATCGAAAAAAGGAACCAGTTATGGCGATGAACGGAACGGTAAAATTCTTCAACTCCGACAAGGGCTACGGCTTCATCAAGCCGGATGACGGCAGCAAGGACATTTTCGTCCATATTTCAGCCGTTCAGGCTTCAGGCCTTACCGAACTCACCGAAAACCAGAAGGTGGCGTTCGAGACGGAAGAGGACGCGCGCGGGAAAGGCCCCAAGGCGGTCAATCTCCAGGCTCTCTGAGGACGATTTTCGGAAGCGCCGGTCCCTGATTTGATCTCATCCCGAGGGCAGCGGGAAAGAGAGTTGGCAAATCGGGTTCCAGATTTCCAGGGTGCTCAGCGGGTGAAAACGCTCAGTGCTCCCACCAGAGCAATTTCGATTTTGACGGAATCGAAGAAATCGAAATGCGCTAATGAATTCAGTAGCTTGTTAAAGCTATCCGTTTACACCTGAAGGTGAAACGGCCTGGAGCAATTTCGATTTTGACGGAATCGGAGAAATCGAAATACACTAATGAATTCAGTAGCTTAACGAGGGATATCGTTTCCACCCAGCGGTGAAACGATCTGGTCGTATTTTGCTTTCATGCGGCTGACACTGTCGCGCACGATTGCCTCCAGCGCGCCTAGATCGTTTTTCAAAAGATTGGTCAGATACAGGCACGACACCGAATGGCGGTGCGGCCCGAGGCGTGCCAGTTCCGCCTCATAGGCTGAGAAGCCCGGCATGATATAGACCGCCATGTTCTGCTTTCTGGGTGAAAAGCCGGTCAGAAAGAAGTCTCCCTCGCGGCCACTGTCATACCGGTAGTGATAGCAGCCAAAGCCGATAATGGCGCTTCCCGGCTTGCCGGCAAGGCCGCTGCCCCAAAGTACGGGCGCAAGACCCGTCCATTGCCCGAACAGCGGTAAAAGGGTTTCGGCATCCCGTTTGCGGGTAGGGTGCTCCACTGCCTCCACAAAGGCCTTCGCGCTGCCCTTCATGGGCCTTGTCTTGTTCTCGCTCACCGGCTGAACCTCCGGCTTTCAAGCATAGTCTAACCGGCAGAAGGCGCCAAACCGCCGCTTGAGGCACGTCCCGGCTTGGCAGGGCGCGACTGCAGCAGGATGAAGACCATGATCGCCATATTGACGATGTTCCAGGCAATTCCGTGGATGAAGGCCGTGCGGTAGGAGCCGGTCAGGTCGAAAATGAAGCCCGATGCCCAGCCGCCGACCGCCATGCCTGCGACGGTTGCTACCATGATGATGCCGATGCGTTTTCCGGCTTCTTCTGCCGGCAGGTATTCGCGCACGATCATGGCATAGCTCGGCACGATTCCGCCCTGAGAGAGGCCAAAGATCAGCGAGACGATGTAAAGGGAAACGAGGCCGTTGAAGGGAATGTACAAGAACAGCGCCAGCCCCTGCAGCACAGAACCGATCAACAGGGTGGGAACGCCGCCGATACGGTCGGCAAGCCAGCCTGAAAGCAGCCGGCTGGCGATGCCGGCGGCCAGCATCAGCGACAGCATTTCCGCGCCAACACCGGCGCCGAAGCCCAGATCAACGCAATAAGCGACGATGTGGACCTGCGGCATGGCCATCGCCATGCAGCAGCCGAAGCCTGCCACCAGCAACAGGGCCGTCAGTTGCCAGGACTTGAGCGGAATGGTCTTGTGCGGCGGCTCCAGCTTCATGCGGCCGGCCGGTCCCTTCTGCTTTTGCCGAAGCATCCAGGCGACCGGCAGGATGAGGACCGTGCAGGCAATGGCGATGATCACGAAGGCGAAACGCCAGCCTTCATCGGCGATCGGGCCCTTGAGCAGCAGCGGCCATATGGTGCCCGAGATGTAGTTGCCGCAGGCGGTGCCGGCGATTGCTATGCCCCGATAGCGGCGGAACCAGTGGGACACGTCGGCAATCAGCGGGCCGAACCCGGCGCCTGTTGCAAAGCCGATCGGCAGTTGCAGGGCGGCAAAAACCCAGATGTTGGGTGCAAGGGTGGAGAGTGCGTAACAGGCAGAGGCCAGCACGGCGCAACCGGCAAGGATGGGGGCAATGCCGTAGCGGTCGACCCAGTTGCCGAGAACCAGATTGCCAAGGGCAAAACCGACCATCGCCATGGTGAAGGCAGCCGAGGCATCGGCCCGGTCTACGCCGAAATCGGACTGGATGTTGGGCAGCACCAGAATGGCAGCCCACATGCCGATGTTGATCACGGTGCCGGCGAGGATGCACAGCGTAAGGCGCAGCCAGGCGGCACGTCCGTCGACAAGCGTGGCGGACTGGTTTTCTTGGCTAGGGGAGGTCATTTCAAATCAATCTGTTTGCCGGA
>JAGRLQ010000276.1 GCA_020441735.1 Nitratireductor sp. | reverse complement strand
GCGACGATGGAGAAATTGCGGATGTGGTCCCGGCCGGGATAGGTGGAATTGCTGCTGCTCATGCTGCGAGCATATAGAGATGGCGGGGCGAAACGGGAAGGGGAAATTTGGTGGGGAGGGGTGTGGAAACCTAATTGGGTTTCCGCCGCCGCCGCAACAAGGGTCGGATGACGCGCAGGTCGATAAGGGCGGCAGCCGTCGCGGCAAGCGCGGCAAGACAGAGCACCCATTTGGAGATCGTCTCCATCGCGCCCTCGATCTGCAGCGCATGGATGATCGTGGCAATGACGACGACCAGCGCCAGAACGTTGTGCACGATGCGCCAGGTGCCAAAGGTAAGCCCGGACCGCCGCCGCAGGGCGACCAGGATCACCGTCGCCACGATCCCCCACATCGCCAGCACGCCATAGACCGAAAACGGCGTCGGCGCGACGAGCAGCAGCGCATCGAGCGTGTCCGGCGGGCTGGTCACGTAAAGCCCGCCCACATGCAGCGCGACAAAGACCGCTATCGCTGCACCCGTCCACCGGTGCCAGCGCCGTTCGGTGAGAATGTTCGCGCCGGGCAGATAGCCTGCCGCCAGCAGCGGCTGGATGACCAGCAGGGCAAGCGCGATAATGCCGGCGAACCCGCCGATGATGTAGGCGGCGTTGCGATAGGCAAGATAGGGGCTCGCCGCGGCGATCAGCACCGGCGCGCTCATGACGGCGGCAAGCGCCGCCCATGTCAGGAAGATGCGGAGACGCCGCTGCGGCGGGATCATCGGTGGCGGATGCGCGATCAGGCCGGCGCGAGCACGAAATCCGTGCTGACCGAGGTATCCTCGGCGCTCGGCATGACCGGCCGCAGGAACACGGTCTCATAGTCCGCGTCATCATAGGCGAGATGGGCATGGGGCTGGCCGAAATTCGGCACGATCTGCTCCATTTCGAGCCGGAAGCTGCCATCGGCTGCGGTCAGCACGCTGCCATGGTTGCGCGGCTCGCGCTCGCCGCCCAGCGTCGTGGCAGCCCAGATCTGGATGCGCACGCCTTCGAGCGGCACGCCGTCGCCTGCCCGCCGCACGGTGCCCGAGACCCAGAAGCCGGAGCCGAGCCGGTCGACCAGCGGCGCATTGGGCCGGTAGTTGTTGGCGCCGCCGCGCATCGATTGGGTCGGCGCGAAGCCGCTTGCCAATGCCGGCCTGAGGATGCCCGGCAGCGGGAACTGGCTGAGCGCCGCACCGGCAGACGCAGCCCCCAGCAGGAAGGCCCGGCGGTTTTGGCTGTGGAGACGATTATGAAAGCGGTTGGGAACCAGTCTTGTCATGTCAGTTGTGCCCTTTGCTTGCTTTGCTTACCCAGAGGCGGCTCGCCCTGCGTTTGCCTGCATTGAGGATGTCTGCCCAGCCCAACCCGGTCGTATTCAGTTTGCCCCGTCCCGTCCGGTTTATATCGTGCGCCGCGCGCACGGTCAGGGCGATTATACCAGAAGCGCGAAGCCCGATCCACGCAGGCAGCACACATTTGCGTGAGAGGGTGGCGCGAGGATTTACGGTAGCGGGGGTAGGGGCCTGCGCGTCCGCCCACCTCCTGAAAGCCACCCTGTTTCTTCAACCTCGCGTCAGGAGCCTAGAAACCCGTCAGATGATAGGTTCCGTGTTGGCTGGAGCTGCCGGAACTGTTCTTGGTGTTGAAGTTCACCGTCATGGTCGCACCGTTGGTGATCATGTGAACATCCGTCAGATTGACCCCGTTTCCGAACTGCGCGGTAAACTGATTGGCGCCGTTGCGGTACATGGGGATCCATCCGGTATCGATACCGAGACCGATGATGCGCGTTGTATAAGTCCCGCCACAATCACGGCCCTTGATGATGCCGGCGAGGGTATTGCCCCCGATCAGGTTCCAGGTCGACGTGGTACAGGCACTCGCCGGCGTTGTTGCCGTTGCCAGTAAAACAAGACAGCCTGCGATGATGGCTGTCAGCGGTTTGGGTCTCGTCATTTGATGTCTCCTTGCGTCTGTTGAACGAACGGTTCCGGGGGAATGAATGCGGTGGCGTGGCGGCTCGAGGGAAGGCGGCAACGAAAATGCATCGGTCATTTCGCTTCTGTCAGCTCATCGCGCGGTATCTTCAGCAGGTACTCCAGCCGTTCAAAGCTGCCACCCGGTTTTCGCCAAAGCACATAGCCGCTGTAGTCATCGAAAAACGTGCCGGTGATCACGGTCCAGATGTCCTTGTATTTGCCGTATCTGGGAACATCGGGAGAAGGCGGCGACCCGCCGGCGAAGAACATCAGCGCCTCGCGCAATGCCAGCAGGTCCGCTTCGGACGTGATCCTGAACTCCGGTTTGATGAGCGCGGCATAGTCAAGATATTGCTGCCCCGTTTCATCGCGGACCGGCTGGATATTGCCATCCGCAGCAATGTAGAATCCCGCAACACCGCCGCCTTGCATGCCGACTTCCGCCTTGAAGAGCTCGGCATTGAAAATGCGCGAAAAGCCTTCGGTTGTTACCGGTTCAATTTTGACGCTCTCCGATATTCTTGCCGCGATCGCAGCCTTGATTTCAGGGCTGGCGGAGTCGTGGGATTCAGCCCTTGCCGAGACGGGCAGGATCAAAAGAACGAAAATCACCAAACGCAGCATCATGTTCTCCGGACAAGCACAACCTTTTCGGGGGCGCTAGTTGGGGCTGTTGAGGACCCGGCTCGGAATGCGGTTCAAAACCCGTCCGGGATCCGGAGCGTTGTTTACGCGGCAGGGAAAACCCCTTGCCGTGCACAACACGCTCAATGGAGGCACACCCTGCTTTGCACAGGTAATGTTGAACCCGTTGGCCAGCCGCAGATCGGCATAGGCGCCGCCATGGGTCGCCGCTGCCCATTTCACCCAGTTCTGTTGTGCTCTGACACGGGCGGCCTTGTTTGCCTTGTTGAGAGTAATTGGCGTGATGACGGATCCGCCAAATTCCACGGCGCTGGCTTCACCATCCACATTGATTTGCGGCTTGCACTGCTTCTTCTGAGCCGCATCAGCAGGAATGGAAGCCAGCACAACGGCAATTGAAGCCAAACGAATTGCGATATTGATCCAGGGCCTCGCAGGGGTCCGCACAAAACAGGTCATTGTTTTGCCCTGCAGGAATCAATGCCGTTATTGGTCTTCTGGTTCTGCGCGATCGCCTGCTGGGCGCTTGCAGACAGGCACCAGGTATAATGACCGGCATAGTCATCGGCATAATCGCCGGTATCGTAACCGCAATTGAGCTTCCTGGCCTCGCGCGCCTTCAGGACCGCCGATTGAGCAAAGTTGCGGCACATCGCGGCATGATTTTCAGCATTCTTTTTAACTTCTGCCTTCGAGGCCTTGCAGGCATCGATCATCATGTTCGTCTTGCTGTTCTGGTGCGAAGCAGCTGACTGGCCGTTGTTCATGCACCACTGGAAATGGCCGTTGTAGTCATCGGCGAAATCTCCGCCCTTAAGGCCGCATCCCAGTTGCACATTGAGCCGGGCTTTCTGCACCGTTTGCTCGGCGAAGCTCTTGCAGCCAGCCTCCAGACTGGCCCTCTTCGCCTTGCATCCCTCGATCTGGTCGCGGCGGAAATTCAGTTCGGCATTGATTTGGGCTTCACTGACGGCGGCATTGTTGCACCAGTTGAAGTGCCCCGCCTGGTTCAGGGCGTAGCGCGTATCGGCAAAACCGCATCCGAACTGAACGTTCTCCTTGGCGCGCGTCATGGCCGCTGCCGCGAAGACATTGCAGTCTTTCGCCGCCTGGGCAGGCACCGGCATGCTGAAAAGGGAAGAGGCAACGAGGAGCAGCGCCAGGCCGATTGGCCGTTGCTGCGGGTTCGACAGGTGGGAAAGCATTTTGCTTCTCCTTGATGGAAAAGCCCCAATATCGCCTTGTACGTCTTTCGGTGTGAACACAGCCTGAACGGCTACATTGCGTGAAGCGGGGCGACCTGCGTTGCAGCATGCGCCCACCGGGCTGTTTTCGGCAATATGGCAGAAATCCTATAGTTTTTGTGCGAGGGCATGCGGGCATTCAGCTATCCGTGAACAGACACGGCATGCTGAAACTGTTATGATACCGGGCAGCAACACCGCAGCGGGCGGATTCGCCTCTTTGCGGGAGGTGGTTGATTGATGACTGGTTTCGAGGAATTTGCAGACAGCGTGTCGTCGCTGCCCGACGTCAATTCCGTGTGGCATCATCTGGGGCGCTTTGCCGGTGAGCGCGGCTTTTCCCATTGTTCGCTGACTCTGGCCACCCGGTCGCATGACGCGATTCACTCCACCCGTCTTCTTTCCGAATTGCCTCACGAGTTTCGTGAAATGTACCAGCATGGCGGCCTGGTCGGGCAGGACCCGTTTCTGCTTTTTTGTTGCGGCA
>JAGRLQ010000275.1 GCA_020441735.1 Nitratireductor sp. | reverse complement strand
TCCTCACCCTGGTCGACGTGCCGGGCTTCCTGCCGGGAACGAGCCAGGAATATGGCGGCGTCATCAAGCATGGCGCCAAGCTGCTGTTTGCCTATGGCGAAGCGACGGTGCCGAAAGTGACGCTGATCACCCGCAAGGCCTATGGCGGCGCCTATGATGTGATGGCCTCGAAACATCTGCGCGGCGATGTCAACTATGCCTGGCCATCGGCCGAGATTGCGGTGATGGGGGCGAAGGGCGCGGTCGAAATTCTCTACCGTTCTGAACTGGGCGACAAGGACAAGATCGCCGCGCGCACGGCGGAATATGAAAAGCGTTTTGCCAATCCGTTCGTCGCAGCCGAGAAGGGCTTCATCGACGATGTGATCATGCCGCATGCCAGCCGCAAGCGCATCGCCCGGGCCTTTGCCTCGCTGCGCAACAAGGATTTGCAGAATCCGTGGAAGAAACACGACAACATACCGCTTTAGGTCGATAGCAATCACGTCTTCGTCATCCTCGCGTCTGATGCGATGATCCAGATAGGGAGCGTGCTAGAAAAGAAGGTCGAATCTGGATGCCGGATCGCATGGCTCGAAATAGGCGATGACGAAACAAGGAACATCGAATGTCTGACGAAGAAAAATTTCCACCCGATAACAATCTGCCTACCGGCTACGTGCCGCCGAAAGTGTGGACCTGGGAGCAGCCGTCCGGCGGCACGTTTGCCTCGATCAACCGGCCGATTGCCGGGTCGACCCATGACAAGAAACTGCCGGTCGGCAAGCATCCCCATCAGCTTTATTCGCTCGGCACGCCGAACGGGGTGAAAGTCACCATCCTGCTTGAGGAACTGCTGGAGGCAGGTCACAAGGAAGCCGAATACGATGCCTGGCTGATCAATATCGGCGAGGGTGACCAGTTCGGTTCCGGTTTTGTCGAGATCAATCCGAATTCGAAAATCCCGGCGATGATGGATCATGCTCCGAAAGGCGGCGGCGATCCGATCCGCCTGTTCGAATCCGGCTCGATCCTGGTTTATCTCGCCGAGAAGTTCGGTGCCTTCCTGCCGTCCGATCTGCGCGGGCGCGCCGAAGCCATGAACTGGCTGATGTGGCAGATGGGCTCGGCACCGTTTCTCGGCGGCGGCTTCGGCCATTTCTATCAGTATGCGCCGATGAAGATCGAATACGCCATCAACCGCTATGCCATGGAGGTGAAGCGGCAAATGGATGTGCTCGACCGGCAACTGGCAAAGACCGAGTATATCGGGGGCGATGATTACACCATTGCGGACATGGCGATCTGGCCCTGGTACGGTCGGCTTGCAGTTGGCGGCGCCTATGGCGAATCCGGCAAGTTCCTCGAAGTCGAGAAATACGAGCATGTGCAGCGCTGGACGGCGCTGATCAATCAGCGGCCTGCGGCAAGGCGTGGTTCGATCGTCAACCTGAGCGGCGAAGGCAAGTTGCGGGAGCGCCACGATGCCGCCGATTTTGAAAACAATCTGAATCCGGCGGAAGGGGCTTAGGTCATGGCCCTGCCCGACATGGTGAAACACAGAGGGTTCCCGTCCGGCCTGCCCGGCACGGGATTCCAGTTCACCGTTCGCCGGGCAAACCCCAAGGGTGCGACGAAGATCATCCGCCGGGAGCGCCACGCCGACCGCTCGCCGGTGGATGTGAAGGCCGATACTGCTTTCCTGCATTCGCTGTGGCATCACTTCGGCGATGAACCCTTCGAGCGCGGCAATCTCGATGCCGGGCGGCTTTCCTGGCTGTTTGGCCGGGAAGTCGTTGCAGCGGAAGATCCGTTCGATCCGCAGAGCTATGAAGCCTTGCTGCAAATCAATGTAGAAGTGGCGCAGGCCAGTTATCCTGAGGCTTTCGAGGACGTTTTCGAGGTTTGAAATGTCCGAAAAACGCAAAAGGAGGACACCATGCTGAAAATCGAACGGGAAAGCGACACGCTGTTTGTGATCCGTGCCAGCGGGCAGGTGCATGCCGATGAAATGGATGCCGAGCTCGACCGGCTGATCGAACAGTCGAAGGACATCAAGGGCGGCAAGCTGCTTTACGATATCCGGGATTTCGAACTGCCGTCCGTCGGCGCGATGATGGTGGAAATGCGCAAACTGCCGAACCTGTTCGGCCTGCTGGCCCGGTTTGAAAAGGCTGCCGTCATGGCGGAGGCGCCCTGGCTCAGGGCGATGGCCGAGTGGGAGGGCGTGCTGATCCCGGGCTTCGAGATCAAGTCCTTTGCCCACAAGGACGAAAAGGAGGCGCGTGCATGGCTGGCGGCATAAGGCACTTCATGATGCGCCCCGGCGGCGGCAGGGGCGATCACCCCGACCGCGAGGAAGGCTACCAGCCGGAAAAGCGCAAGCTGAGCGAGGCGGAAAAAGAGCGGCTCAAACTGCAGCACTGGGACTGGATCGGATTCATTGCGTTATGCGCGCTGGGTGGCATTGCGGTGGGCGCACTGGTTGCCTGGGCCGTGCTGCGCTTCGACATCAACGGTATCGGTTCGATGATTGCGCGTTCCGGCTACTGGATGGGGTATACGGCGCTGCTGGTCGGCAGCTTCGCATCGACCTTCGGCATGATCAGCATGGGGATCGGCATCATGGTCCGGTCCACCTGGCCGGAACGCTGAAAGCAAGGTTGCAGGCTGCGGCGGCGCGGCCTGTTGGAGAGGGACAGACGGAAGCATGTTCAAGAAGATACTGATTGCCAATCGCGGCGAAATCGCCTGCCGCGTCATCAAGACGGCCCGCAGGATGGGCATCAAAACGGTGGCTGTCTATTCGGATGCCGACCGGGATGCGCTGCATGTCACCATGGCGGACGAAGCCATCCATATCGGCCCGCCGCCCGCCGCCGAATCCTATATCGTCATCGACAAGATCATGGATGCGATCAGGCAGTCGGGTGCCGAAGCGGTGCATCCGGGCTATGGCTTTCTTTCCGAAAATCCGAAATTCGCCGAGGCGCTGGAGAAAGCCGGTGTCGCGTTCATCGGTCCGCCGGTCGGTGCCATCGAGGCGATGGGCGACAAGATTACCTCGAAGAAACTCGCCGATGAAGCCGGCGTTTCCACCGTGCCCGGCCATATGGGGCTGATCGCGGATGCCGACGAAGCGGTGAAGATCGCCGCGGAGATCGGTTATCCCGTCATGATCAAGGCATCAGCCGGCGGCGGTGGCAAGGGCATGCGCATCGCCTGGAACGAGAAGGAAGCCCGCGAGGGGTTTCAATCCTCGAAGAACGAGGCGAAATCCTCCTTTGGCGATGACCGGATCTTCATCGAGAAGTTCGTTACCCAGCCGCGTCACATCGAAATCCAGGTGCTGGGCGACACGCACGGCAATGTCATCTATCTCGGCGAGCGGGAATGCTCGATCCAGCGTCGCAACCAGAAAGTCATCGAGGAAGCCCCCTCGCCGTTTCTGGACGAAAAGACGCGCAAGGCGATGGGCGAGCAGGCCGTCGCGCTGGCCAAGGCCGTCGATTATTGCTCGGCCGGTACCGTCGAATTCATCGTCGACGGCGAGCGCAACTTCTATTTCCTCGAAATGAATACC
>JAGRLQ010000274.1 GCA_020441735.1 Nitratireductor sp. | reverse complement strand
TGGCACGGTCCGATCGTCATGAACACACGCGAGGAATTGCAGACCGCCATACGCGAACTCAACAATGGCACTTTCATCAAGAAGTCTGCCTGACCGGACGCCGGTCACGCTTGCTTGATCGCTCTCGATATTGCCCCATTTTGTGCTAATGTAGGGATATCTGACAGCAAACAGGATTGATGTGACCCGTTCCACCAAGGCACCCCTTTCTGCTACGGCACAAGGGGCAGGCCCCGAAACAGATCAGCACAGCGAGCCGGCGGCCGGTGCAGCACCCGCGCCTTTGGTGCGCAGTCTCTCGTGGCTGTCCATTGCCTGGGAACGCCTCTGGCCTCTTCTCGTTCCCGCCTTCATCGCGCTTTGCCTGTTTTTCATCGTTTCCTGGCTCGGCCTGTGGTCGCAAATTCCCGATTGGGCCCGTTATGTTGGCCTTGGCCTGTTCGCTCTGGCATTTCTCTGGGCTTTGATGCCGCTGCGCCAATGGCGCATGCCGAGCCGGCAGGAGACCATTGACCGTATCGAGAAGTCCTCGAACCTTGTCCATCGCCCGGTAACCGCCCAGATTGACCGCCAGGCAAATGAGGATGACTCCTTTGCGGCCGCCCTGTGGGAAGAGCACCGCCGGCGCATGGCTGAAAAGGTGAAGGACCTTTCCTCCGGTATCCCGTCGCCGGACGGCAACCGTTATGACCGTTTCGCCCTGCGCGCGCTGGTGCCGGTCGTGGCATTCGCCGCACTCGGCTATTCATACAGCGTGCATGGCGGAAGCGTTGCCGACGCCTTCGGGCCAAGGCTTGACCGTGCCGCCATCCTTTCGCGTCTCGATGTCTGGATCACCCCGCCTGCCTATGCCGCCAAGCCGCCGCTCTATCTGGAAGCCCGGACCCTGAGCCCGGAAGGCAACGGCAATGGCGAGGAGGTGCAGCAGGCTTCTGCTTCGGTAACGACCCTTTCGGGCAGCGCCCTGACCATCCGCCACGTTGATCTGGACGGCATCGGCCAGGCAATTTCCGCGCGTCTGCGCGGTGCCGGGAAGACTGAGCAGTTGCAGCGCGAAATTGGCGATACGGCCGAAGCGGTCAGTTTTTCAGGCGTGCTGGAAGAAAGCGCCGAACTGGAAGTTCTGATCGGCGAAGAGGTTCTTGCTGCCTGGGCCGTGACGGTCGAGCAGGACACCATACCCACCATTCGTCTTGATGAAATGCCGGGCGCTGCCCGAAGCGGCGCGCTTGAACTCAACTACTCGGTGGAAGACGACTACGGCGTGGTTTCTGCCCGAGCACAGTTTTCGCGTGTGGAACAGGACAATGCTCCCGATGCCCGCCCGCTCGTTGAGCCGCCGGAACTGCAATTGCCCCTGCCGCGCGCCCGCGCAAGAAGCGGTGCCACCAAGGTAAACCGGGATTTGTCGGCACATCCCTGGGCCGGCAGCGAAGTGGAACTGGTGTTGGAGGCAACCGATGATCCCGGCCAGACCGGCAGATCGCAGCCCGTCCGGTTCACGCTCCCCGGCAGAACGTTCAATGATTCCCTTGCCCGTGCGCTGGTGGAACAGCGCCGTATCCTGGCAATGAACGCCAATGACGCACCGCTTGTCGCCAATCTGCTGGACGCGGTAACGACCCATCCCGAGGTCTTCAGCATGGACATGGGCGTTTATCTGACCCTGCGCAGTACCTATCGCATGGTTGCCCATGCGAGAAATGACGACAAGCTGCGCGAGGCCATGGATGTGCTGTGGGAAACCGCGCTTGCTCTCGAACTGGGCGATCTCTCCGATGTCGAGCGGCGGTTGCGCGAAGCACAGGAGAAGCTCTCCGAAGCACTGGAAGAAGGGGCCGATGACGAGGAAATCGAGCGCCTGATGGAGGAACTGCGCCAGGCGATGAACGATTTCCTGGAGCAGATGGCGCGGCAGCAGGCCGAAAATCCGCTTCAGGACAACCCGATGCGGAACTTGGACAATTTCGAGTTCCTGACCCAGCGCGATCTCGAGCGCATGATGCAGCGCATCGAGGACCTTGCCAAATCGGGCTCCAAGGATGCGGCCCGCGAACTGCTCAGCGAGTTGCAGCGCATGATGGACAATCTCATGGCCGGCCAGCACCAGCAGCAGCGTCAGGCCGAGGGTAATGAGCTCAATGAGGCGCTCGACAAGCTGTCAGAGCTGATGCAGCGTCAGCAGGAGTTGATGGAGGAAACCTTCTCCATGCAGCGCCGCCAACCCGGCCAGCAACAGCAAGGCCAGCAACAGCAGGGCCAGAACCAGCAAGGACAGCAGCAACAGGGTCAAAATCAGCAAGGCCAGAACCCGGAGTCCGGCGAGGGAGAAATGACGCCGGAGGAATTTGCCGAGGCACTGGAGCAGTTGCGCCAGCGGCAGGAGGAATTGCGCAAGCAACTGGGTGAGTTGGGCCAGCAATTGGAGGATCTTGGCCTCGATCCTTCAGAACAGTTCGGCGAAGCCGGGCGGGAAATGGGCGAAGCAGGCGAAAATCTCGGTCAGGGCGACAGCGGCGCTGCTGCTGGTGATCAGGGCCAGGCGCTTGAAGCACTGCGCCAGGGCGCGCAATCCATGATGCAGCAGATGGCAGGCGACCGGAACCAGGGCGGCCAGCAGCCAAACGGCGAGGCCGGCAATCCCCAGCAACGCCAGGACGGCACCGATCCGCTGGGCCGCCGCAACGAAGCGCGTGGCCGGATCGACGATGGCAGCACCCGCATCCCGGGAGAAGTCGACGCCCAGCGTGCCCGCGAGATCATGGAAGCCATCCGCCGGCGCCTTTCTGATCCCCTGCGCCCGCTTCTGGAGCGCAATTACCTCGAAAGACTGCTGGAAAGCCGCTGATCCGTGACCGGTCGGGCTGAAACCGGTAGGCAACTTCCTAACATCTGTCCCGTTTTGGTTCCGTCGCTGCGACGGGTGCATCGTTCATGCCGTGTCGGAACGGGACGCGGTCCCGCACCACGGTTAATGGGTGGTAAACTTGCAGTCGGAGCGGTTTTCCCGGTTTACCGGTTGTTAACTTTCATTTTTCGACAAAAGCCAATAAAAACAATGAGATAGAATATCCGCCAGCTTTGGTTTGTTGCTGGCGGAAGATGTTGGCAAGCCCGATGCATCCCTGTGGACAGGAATTGTCCCAGGAGGCCAACATGTTCAACGTCCCCACCAAGCTGTCCCGGCAAAAAGCACCCCGTTTCGCAAGCTGCTTTCTTGCAAATGAGAAGGGAACTTTTGCCCCGACTTTTGCCATTGCGGCCATCGCGGTAATGGCCTCGGCCGGGATTGCCGTCGATTACACCCAGCTTTCCCGTGCCAAGACGCTGATGAACCAGTCGCTCGATGCCGCGGTTCTGGCGGCAGGGCACGAAATGCTGGAGGGTGAGACCAACAAGGCAAAACTGCGCAAGGTCTTCGACAATCATCTGCAGGCAAACTTTGTCAATCATCCCGAGCTCGGTTACCTGGTTGAAGTGGAAAGCTTCACTGCCAACAACAATACCGGTGAAGTGGATGCCTCCCTCAAGGCGCCCATAGAAACTGCCTTCATGGGGCTGATCGGCAAGCCGGTTGTGGATGTTGGCGCGTATAGCAAGGTCAAGCTCTCCACCAGCGCCGTGGAAGTCAGCATGGTGCTGGATGTCACCGGCTCCATGAACAGCGACGGCAAGCTTGCCGCGCTCAAGCTTGCGGCCGGCGATGCCGTCGACATTCTGCTGCCGAAGGGCAAGACGAATGCCAAGGTCCGCCTTGGCCTGGTGCCTTATTCGGAAGGGGTGAGCCTGCCAAGCCGGCTTGCTCGCAAGGCAAGCGGTCATCCGACACGCACCTGCATGACCGAACGCTCGCGAAATCCACACAACGATGTTTCGCCTGCAACGGAAAAGGTTGGCGCCGACCGCCGTACGCGGGATTGCCCTGTCAGCGTGGTGCGGCCGTTGACCAACGAGCGCAGTTCCTTGCTCAGCGATATCCGTAACATGCGGGCAAACGGTTACACCGCCGGCCATCTGGGCATCTCCTGGGGGTACTACATGCTGTCGGACAACTGGCAGCAGTTCTGGCCAAACGGTTCGAAGCCGGCAGGCTACGATTCCAGAACGCAGAAAATCGTGGTCCTGATGACCGATGGAGAGTTCAACACCTATTTCAACGGTGTAAGCGACCCCCGCGACAGCGATGCCAGTACGGCAAAGTCGAACGATACCGCCAAGGCACTATGCACCGACATGAAACGGCCGAAGAAAAGCGGTGACGGCATCATCATCTATTCGATCGCCTTCAATGCGCCGAAAGAGGCCAAAGAGACGTTGCAGGCTTGCGCAACACCTGCCGACGGCAAGAGCCAGTATTACTTCGACGCCAACAGTGAACAGGAGTTGCGGACGGCCTTCCGATCCATCGCAAACGATATCAAGACGCTCCGCCTGGCCCAATAACAACAAACGGCACGGTGCATTCTGACCGCCGCACCGCGCTGAAAAGCCAGGCCGGACGGCAGGGGGGCGGCCCACAACGCCCCCCTGCACCCTTTTGCCGCGCACATTTGGAGATCGGAGCCTCGAATAAAGCCCAAGCTATGCGTTGGACGCATGGCTTCCATGTGCGATCGGCACTCCAACTGGGCGATTTTGCTCATTATATGAGCGTAAACGAAACGTTAACGGTTTTGCGTTACGTTACGTTCGTTCAACCGGTGTACCTCCTCCCACATCGGATATGAACATGTCCGGTTTATCTCCTCCCAAACCGGAACGAAAACGATGCCTGCCGGTCCTCCTCCCCCGGCAGGCATTGTCTTTTTCAGGCTCCTTTTCACCCGAATTGTTGCAGGCCTCTGCCGGCGTTCCCTGTGTTTCGCTCGAAAGCGTTTCTACCGGATTCGAAATTGCCAAAACAAAAGGCCGCCCGAAACGGGCGGCCTCGTGAATCTGTTTACCGCTGGATCAACTGCGGTTCGCTGTCATGACAATGGCAGCGATCCTGTTACGGTCAGGCAAAACCCCGGAGGTTGCTCCGAAAATCACCCAAACGCATAGACCCATGCGCAAACCTGATTTCACTCGACACTGGATCACCTCCTTTCAGTTGTTGCAGTTACACCGTAAATGTGGAGCACAAGCCGGCTTCGGGCAAGTAAAATAAACGTGCCCGAACAGGCGGTTCCCAATAGGGCCATCCGCCCTTGTCCCCGTCGTTAACCCGACATTTACCATTCTTCTGAGCAGCAAGTTAACCAATTTGCGGTCTCTTAAGCATGTAAACGGGAAAGGGATGAGTACTGATGACCCTTCGCAAAACATGCCGCAAAAGCCTGGTGGGGGCTTTTCTGGCAGCACTGATTACCCTGCCTTGCGGACCTGCCTTCAGCCAGAGCCTGCAGCCGGTGCCCCAAAATCACAAGACCTATCTGGTCAACGGGTTGGCGAGTGTCATGCCGTTCATCGGCTATGGCTTTGCCAATCTGAAAGAGAAACTGGGCCAGGCCAAGCATTACAGTTATGCGACCCCGGTGGAAGGGCGACTGGCGATCCAGCCTGCCGTATTGTCGGAGATTCGCCGCGAATATGCCCGCGATCCAAGTGTGCAGATCAACCTGGTCGGCATCAGCTATGGCGGCAATATTGTTACCTCGCTTGCTGCCCAGCTCTACAAGGAAGGCATCCCCGTCAACTATCTCGGCGTTCTGGACGGACCGGTGCTGGCGGCCATTCCTCCGAATGTGCATCGGGTGGACAATTTCATCTGCCGTATTCCAGGCTGCATCGGATCGAAAGTTCGCCTCACCCAGGGCAATAACGTTACCCTGCATGCCGAGTTCCGGTATTCGACCACCCATGTGGGTCTCGGCGATTTCGCCAAGGTGCATGATCGCATCATCGGTCAGTTGACGGCCTTTCCGATGCTGGTGGCCGGTCAACCGATCGAAACGGTGCCCACCCATCTGGATCCGATCGCAACGGCTTCGATCCAGTAGAGCTGCCTCACAGTTTGCAAAACAGGAAACGGGCCACGCGGCCCGTTTTTTATCGCAGAAATGGTTCGGGATATTCGAGCTTGCCGCGACGGCCCTTGAGCACGCCGTTCTTCAGTTCCAGCGCCATGAAGTGCCTGCCTTGCCAGCGCACGGAAAACGGATCAGCGAGCTTGCCGGAAAAGCCGAAGCGCTCGTAGTAGAGCACATCACCGAGCACGAAAATCGCTTCAAATCCATCGGCCTTTGCCATTTCAATCGCTGCGCGCACCAATCGGCTGCCAACCTGCATTTCACGGTATTCAGCGGATACGGCCAGCGGAGCAAGCGCCAGCGCCTTCACCGGAGCACCGATCTCGGTAAGCAGCACATGACCGATAATCCGGCCGTCGCATTCGGCGACCAGCGAAATCGTGTATTGCGGCGCAGGAATAAGCTGATCCACCAGCCGGGCTTCATGGGCGCGACCAAACGCCTTGCGTTCAACGGAAAGGATTGCGGATTGATCCTCCGGGCGAGAAGGGCGGATGATCAATCGGTCACAAAGCATGGGCGCAAAACAGGGTTGTGAGTGGTGAACTCACAGATAACCACGCGATATCCTGCTTGCAACCACCACCTTCGGTTTTACAGCCGATTATCGCGCTACCAGATGCCGGAAGGCGCCGACAACCTCCTCGTAAACGCCGCGCTTGAACGGCACGACCATCTCCGGGAGTTGTTTCATGTCGATCCATTGCCAAGCATCGAACTCGACCGGTGCCCCTTCGGGCGGGTGCGTGATGTTGATCTCGGTTTCGGAACCTTCGAATCGAAAAGCGAACCAGGCCATTTTCTGGCCCCGGTATTTTCCCTTCAAGGCGGTGCCGACCAGTTCGCCGGGCAGATCATAGGTTACCCAGTTGTCAGTCCTGTCGAGATAGTCCACCGAGGTGATGCCGGTTTCCTCCCACAATTCGCGTTTCGCGGCTTCCAGCGGGTCTTCATCCTTGTCGATCCCGCCCTGGGGCATCTGCCAGCGATGATCGGTAAGCGACAGTTCGCCATTCTCCGGTGACAGCCGGTGGCCCGTCCACACCTTGCCGTCCGCGTTCAGCACCATGATCCCGACGCAGCGCCGATAGGGAAGTTCGGAAGGTTTCTTTTTGGATTTGCCCATCAACGGTCTCTTTCAGGATCGCTTACGATTGCCGAAACCGGTGTGATTTCCACGCCAAGCCCGTTCGCCCGTCCGGAAAAATCGGCGATCATGTCGATGGTCTCCGAATAGCCGTTCGAAACGCCGATGGCGAGACCCGTCCGCTTGGCTTCCTTCACCAGCGCTTCCATTTGGCTGGCAATATCCTGCCGGGTGCGTTTCGCATCGATGAGAATATGCGCCTTCGCATACGGCAGCAACGATGCCGCAGCCAGTGCCTGGCTCTGATTGGCACCCGACGAACCATCATCGACGAACAGCAGGCCGCGCTCGGCAATCTCGTCGAAAACCGGTTTCAGCGCTTCAGGTTCGCTCAGGAGTTTGCCGCCCTGGTAGTTCATGATGCCCACATAGTTGGTGATCCGGCTCATCGCCCAGTGCAGGTTGACGAGGTTTTCCTCAGCGCTTGCGTCGCTGGCGATGATGCGTGCGCCGGGCCTGCTGCCGGATGCGCCAAAGGCTTCCATGGGAATCTGCAATAACAGTTCATGTCCCTTCTTGCGGGCTTCCTGCATCCACCGTGTCAGGCTGTTGCCGGTTGCTGCAAAGGCAAGCGTCACGGTACCGGGCAGCTTGCGCACGGCTTCCTGTGAACTGGTCTGGCTGATACCGATGCCGCCGACAATCAGGACGACCCGCGCAACACCGAAATTGCCAGTCGTCTCCGGTTCGCGGGCATAAACATCCATCGGCTTTCTGCCGTCGGCGGAACGTCTGGGAATGACGCCTGTTGCGCCGCGTTCGATGAGATCAGGGTCCGGCAGATGGGCAAGACCTGCCTCCTGTGGCGCGGCACGTGGCGGACGGGGTTTTGGAACCGCGATGTTTCCCGATGGCTGAAGCGGCGTCAGACCGGTGAGGCCTTCGCTCTCTTCTCCATTGTCGCTGTCGGGGCTCTCTTCTTCTGCCTGCGCGTTTTCGGAGGCATCCTCATTGCCAGTGGCTTCGCCATTCACCGCCTGCCCGGCAGCAGGCTGCGCCTCGTTTCCGGCAACGATTACGGTTGCCTGGCGCGAATAGTAGAGCCAGCCGGCAACACCCAGTGCCATGACAGCAATCAGCAGGGAAACTGCGCCGAGCATGTTGGAGCGCCGTGCCGGTTCACCCTTCTCTTGCTCTGCCGGTTTTACGCCGAGAGGCCGGTTCAACTCGTTCAAAAATCAGGTTCCTGCATTGATCCGGCCGCCCATGACAGGCGACCTGCATTGATTCGCACAAGTCTGAATCGGAGTTGCTTCAACTGCAAGCTTGCTCGGCATCTGCAGACGGCCTGTATGGCCCGGGAAATGCCCGGCAAAAAACAACCCGGCAAAGGCCGGGTTGCTTGTGATCAGTTTGGAAGCGCTTTCGAAGGATCCGGTGGAAACTTGCCTTCCGCCGTCTTCACTCCGGTGATCAGGTCCAGCGCATAATTGAGCTGGATGTCGTCTTTCGGATCCGGCGGCACATAGGCCGACGAGCCGGAGCCTTCGTCGTCTTCAAGCTCGCCGGTAATGTGGCCGCGCAGTTTGGATTCGCCGGCACTCTCCACCCGGCCCTTCAACTCGTCGGGCAGCGGCTGGACAACCCTGATGTCGGGTTCGATGCCTTTAGCCTGGATCGAGGTGTTGGACGGCGTGTAGTAGAGCGCCGTGGTCAGCCGCAGGGCGCCATTGCCGCCAAGCTGGATGATTGTCTGAACGGATCCCTTGCCGAAGGAACGCGTGCCGAGAACGGTAGCCCGCTTGTGGTCCTGCAGTGCACCGGCGACGATTTCCGAAGCACTTGCCGAGCCGCCATTCGTCAACACGATGATCGGCTTGCCTTCCACCAGATCGCCCGGCCGGGCCTGGTAGCGGGTGATGTCGTTATCATCCCGCCCGCGGGTCGAAACGATCTCGCCGCGGTCGAGGAAGGCATCGGATACGTTGACGGCCTGATCGAGCAGCCCGCCGGGATTGAGCCGGAGATCGATCACATAGCCGGTGACCTTGTCTGCACCGACCTGCTCCTTGATCTTCTCAATGGCGTCTTCAAGCCCGCTATCGGTCTGCTCGGTAAACGAGTTGATGTCGATATAGCCGATCGTGTCGCGTTCGACCCGCCAGCGCACCGAGCGCACCTTGATGATATCGCGGATCACGGTGATGGTAATCGGGGCATCCGCGCCTTCGCGCTGGATCTTCAGTTCGATCGGCGTGTTGACCGGCCCGCGCATTTTTTCGACCGCTTCCTGAAGGGTCAGGCCGCGAATGGCTTCACCATCGATCTGGTAGATCAGGTCGCCGGCCAGCACGCCTGCTTCGGCTGCGGGGGTTCCCTCGATCGGAGAGATGACCTTCACCAGTTCGTTTTCCATGGTGACCTCAATGCCGAGACCGCCAAATTCGCCGCGGGTCTGAACCCGCATGTCGGAAAAGTCCTTCGGATTGAGATAGCTTGAATGCGGATCCAGGGAGGCCAGCATGCCGTTGATGGCGTTTTCGACCAGTTCTTCCTCGTTGGGTTCCGTCACATAGATGGAGCGCACCCGCTCGAACACGTCGCCAAACAGGGCCAGTTGCCGGTAGGTATCGGCTCCGGCAGCCTTGGCAGAGGCCATTTGAGTGACCAGCGTCGTCGCGCCAAGACCCGCCGATACGCCTACCAGAAGGCCGACAATGAACAGTCCGGTTTTTCTCATTATCCGTTACTCTCTTTAAGGTTCGTCTTCGCCCACCAGGGGGCGGAATCGATCGGAACCCCATCCTTCCTGAACTCTACATATAGCACAGGCCTTCGGGTTCCAATATCCACATTCACGTTACTTGCGACACGTGTGCCACCCATCACGCCGATGGGCTCTCCGGCGAGCACAAACTGTCCGAGCACGGCATCGATCCGCTCCATGCCGGCCATCACCACATGATAGCCATTGCCGGCATTGACGATCAAGAGTTGCCCATAGGATCGGAAAGGCCCGGCATAAATGACCCAGCCATCCGTCGGAGACAGCACACGACTGCCGCTGCGGGTGGCAATCGACAGGCCCCTGGAGATTTCGCCGCTCGCCATCTTCTGGTCGAATCCGGCAAGTTCGACGCCCGCAACGGGCTTGGGAAGCAGCCCCTTCGCGTCGGCAAACGCCATTGCAGGTGCGATCCTCGCAAGATCGTCAAATCCGTTCGTTGTGGCGCTTTCCTTGGCTTCGGCGATGCGTTGCTCTTCGCGCTTGAGGCGCTCCTCCTCGGCCACGCGCGCAGCTTCTTCTGCTTCCTGTACTGCCGTGATCTCGCGGTTGAGATCCTGGATCAGCGATTGCAGGCTGGTTGCCTTACCGGCAAGCTCGGCGGCAAACGCGGTTTGCCTTGCCAGTTCCTGTTGCTTTTCGCCAATCAGGCGCTTTTTCTGCTCAAACAGCAGCGAAAGCCTGCTTTCCTCCTCAGCAAGGGCTGTCATGTCGATCGTCAGCTTGTCGCGGCTGGTGGAAATCTCTTCGCGTATTCTGACAAGATCGCCCAGTTCGGTTGCCAGTATGGCTGTCTCTTCGCGGATTTCCGGCAGCACTGCCCCGAGCAGAATGGCGGAACGCACCGAGTTCAACGCATCTTCCGGGGTTACCAGCAGGGCAGGGGGTGGTTTGTGTCCGACGCGCTGAAGGGCTGCAATGATTTCGATCAGCACACCACGGCGCTCCTGCAAGGATTGGCGCGCGGTTGCTTCGTTAGCCCTCAATTCCTCCAGCCGGTTGGCTGCCCGCTCGATCCGCTCCTCGATGGCGCGCGACCGGGTGGAGGTTTCGATCAGGTTGCGGGTGATGGTTGCCGCGTCTTCGTCGAGCCTGGCAACTTCGGCTTCCAGTGAGGTTTTCTTTTCATCGGAAAGGCTGATCGCCTGGCGCAGGTCGTTGAGTTCCTGCTCGGTCTTTGCACGTTGTTGATCGAGCCCGTCCGTTCGGCCACCCGTGCTCACGCCCGTATTCGTAGCTTGGGCATGGGCAGCCGGCAGATGCATCATTGCCAGCATGAGCAGCAGCAATATCCGCATGGCCATCAGTTCCCGGGTTCCTTCAAGCGCATCCCGCTCCGCCGCAGCTGGTTCAACCCATCCTGCAAGGTACGAATCAGTTTCCGCCTGCAGGTGAAGCCTGCATACAGGGATTGTCTGCCTGGGTGAAATCGAAAGGCGCTGCACGCCTTCCCTTCACCACGCAATCATGGCGCGTTGATGGCCGCAATCAGCGGGGTGAATTCTATTCCCTATGATAGGGGTGGCCACTGAGAATCGTGATGGCCCGGTAGAGCTGTTCGGCAGCCATGACGCGCACGAGCTGATGTGGCCACGTCATCCGCCCGAAGCGCCAGGTCTTGTCTGCGCGCTCAAGCACTTCGCTGCCATGGCCGTCGGGCCCGCCAATGGCGATGCATATTTCAGGGATGCCATCGGCCAGCGATGTCTCGACGAGCGCGGCAATTGCTTCTGAAGTAACATCGCTGCCGGTTTCATCAAGTGCGATCAGCAGCGAGCCGGGCCGCAGACCGGCCAGAAGCTGGCCTGCCTCTTCGCCTTTGCGCTGTTCTGCATTCATGTTGCGGCTTTCTACCCATTCACCGACGGCAACTTCCTGAATGCCCAATTGCCTTCCGGCCTTGGTGGCTCGGTCGCAATAGCGTTCGAGAAGCTCGCGTTCCGGCCCCTTTTTCATTTTCCCGATTGAAAGGATTTTCAGGCGCATAAATCACCCTGCAAGGAAAGCGCCTTGCCTAACGCGGCTGTAGCCGCATGTCTTGCCGCCAGAACCCATATGGACCCGGGTGGGCCCGGGCGGGTTAGTGGCGGCCGCCGGTCTCCGGCATGCTCCACATCTTCTCGATGCCGTAGAACTCGCGTACTTCCGGCCGGAAGACATGAACGATGACATCCCCTGTGTCGATCAGCACCCAGTCGGCAGCCTGCAGTCCCTCGACGCGGACAGGGCCGTAGCCGGCGTCCTTGAGTGCGCGCGTGAGATGATCACAGATTGCGGCGACATGGCGATGCGATCGGCCCGAGGCGACCAGCATGTAGTCTCCCAGTGCCGATTTCTTGCGGATGTCGATGGTGGTTATGTTTTCAGCCTTGGAGTCTTCAAGACTTGCCGTGACGGCTTTCAGGACATCCTCTGCCGAATAGGCTGCGGCTTCGGATGTTGATGGTGCAGCGTCTCTGACAGCTGCGCCCGCGTGCATGGTTGTGACCAGTTTTTACACCTTTCCGGTAGTTGATCAGCACGTTTGTTGTCAGCGTGGTCGCGCCGACACACTTAATCTACACAAATTCGCTTCAGATTGAAACCGTTTCGGCAACGGGTCTGGCAATCAGCCTGCGCCGTTATTCTTTCGGGCGTTGCGGATCGCCGTTGACGAAAGCATGTTGCGCGGCGCGTGCACGAACGTCCAGGCAGGCGGGGCCAGATCGGCCAGCAGTTCGCTGTCGGTTTCGTCGATCCGGTAGCGCGACAGGGCGATTGCCGCACGTGCCGAGCGGTGGGAGAGGGTGGAGCCCGGCCGGTCGACAACCATGATCGGCATCATCCCGGCGATCCTTTGCCAGTTCTGCCAGCGGTGAAATCCGGCAAGATTATCCGCCCCCATCAGCCAGATGAAGCGGACACCGGAGTGGTATCGTTTGACGACGGTCAGCGCCTGTTCGGTATAATTGATCTGATAGCGCGCCTCGAAGGCCGTGATCTTGATTCTCGGATGGTTGGCGATCTGCCGGCAATGACGGATGCGCTCGGCAAGCGGCGCCA
>JAGRLQ010000273.1 GCA_020441735.1 Nitratireductor sp. | reverse complement strand
CGTTCAGCGCATAGCGCGCATTCATGACCGGAACGACAAGCTGCGGCCCGGCAATGGTGGTGAGCTCGTCATCCACTTTGGAGGTCGTTACCGAAAAGGCTTTTCCTTCCGGCACCAGATAACCGATCTTCTTCAGAAAGGACTTGTAAGCCTTGAGATCGGAATGCCTGCCGGGATTGTCGAGATGCCACTGGTCGATCTGCTTTTGCAACTCGTCGCGGCGCGCCAGCAGTTCCCGGTTTTTCGGCGTCAGCGCATTGACGATCTTGCCGAAGCCCGACCAGAAGGATTTCTCCCGCACTCCGGTTCCGGGCAGGACTTCCTTGTTGATGAAATCATAGAGTTTCTTGTCGACATCGAGGCTGCCGGCCTTCACCCGCGCCGCAGTTTTTGCTGCACTCATAAATCCCCTCCGGAATTTTCCTTGATCCGCCGGGAACCGGCGAGTGGAACTGGTTTGATTCAATCACAAATATGTCACGCTTGATAATGGCCGGGATGGCGTTTGTCATCCCTTCAGCAGGAATCAGCGTTTCTTCTCATACCAATGGTGGAGAGTTGCCTTCAGAAGGCACGTCCGTTCGCGCAGCCGAAATCTTGAACCCTGTACCGTTTGCACCCATATCATGACCTGAATGCGGTGCCTTTGGGCTGCATGCAATGATTGCCAGACGGAAGCAGTCTTCCGCAAAGGGATCGGACAGGATTATGAATCGCGTTACACATTTCGGCAGCCCGCTCATGCTCGGTTTCGAGGAAATTGAGCGCATGGCCGAGAAGATTGCCCGCAGCAACGGCGACGGGTACCCGCCTTACAACATCGAGCGTATCACCCGTGACGGCACGACGCTGTTGCGGATTACCCTGGCGGTTGCCGGTTTTTCGGAAGACGAACTGGATATCGCGCTTGAGAACAATCAGCTGACGGTCTCCGGCCGGCAGGAATCCGATCCGCAGAGAGAGTTTCTTCATCGCGGCATCGCCGCGCGCCAGTTTCAGAAGAGCTTCGTTCTTGCAAACGGGATCGAGGTTCAGGGTGCTGAATTGGTGAATGGTCTGCTGTCGATTGATCTGGTCCGGCTTGAGCCGGAACAAAACATCAGACGCATCAAGATCGCCAAGGCAAAGTAAGGAGTATCCGTCATGCTGGATGAAAAACACAAACCGGAAAATGCTGGCGAAGCTCCGAAAGAGGCCGCTGATGCCAAAAGCTGGCAGCAATCCCTGGATGATGTCGCAAATCGCGAGCTATTGCTTCTGGGCGAAGGTCAGCTGGTTTATTTTCGACCGGTAAGCGGCGAGGAATACGAAACCGGCGAGCAATCTGCCAGGCCGGTAACCGGGCTGGGCGTTTTTTCCGCCCGAGGCAATCTGCTGGCGGTATGTCCCGATCTGGAAACCGCAGCCACTTTCGCGATGGAAAATCAGCTGATACCGGTCCGGCTCCACTGACCCCCGCCAGTCGTCAGGCTGCGTGGGAAGCCTCTTCGCTTGTCAGCAAAGCATAGACCGCAGCAGAATCGGAGGCCGCGCGCAGCTTGCTAAGCTTGTTCGGCTGTTTGAGCACGCGTGCGATGCGCGCAAGTGCCTTGAGATGGTCAGCGCCGGAATCCTCCGGTGCCAGCAGCAGAATGACCAGATCGACAGGCTGATCGTCCATGGCCTCGAAATCCACCGGCTTTGCCAGTTGAACCGCGATGCCGGTGATACCGTCGAGGCCCTTCAGACGGCCATGGGGAATGGCAATGCCGTTGCCGATGCCCGTTGAGCCCAGCTTCTCGCGCTCCAGCAGGGTCTGGAACACTGTTTCGGAAGGAACCCCGGTCTTGCGGGATGCCTTGTCGGCCAAATCCTGGAGCAGTGATTTCTTGCAACTTGCTTTGACGCCCGCGAAGACGTCATCCGGACCAATCAGGTCGTTGAGATCCATGGTGGATTACCTTGTCTGCCGAATGCGTTTGCTTATTTCTGGCCCTGCCCATCAGCCGGGATAGCCCATATTGCTTTTAACAGCTGCCGTCAATCGCCGCGCGAGGGGTCGATCCAGCCGATATTGCCGTCACTGCGGCGGTATACGACGTTCGTTTCGCCATTGGCCGCGTTCTTGAATATGACAAACGGGTGGTCCGTCAGGTCGAGTTGAACCACTGCCTGGGCAACGGTCTGGTGGTTCATGGTAGTCGTTGATTCGGCAATAATGACAGGGTTGAAGTCGTCGGGGACTTCTTCTTCCTCACGCGGCGATTCAACAACCGAATAGTAGGCTGAATCGCTTTTCACATTGCCATGGGCGTGGTGATCCTTCAGCCGCCGCTTGTAACGGCGCAGACGTTTCTCGATCTTGTCGGCGGCATCCTCGAAGCTGGATGGGGCATCGCCCGACCGTGCCTTTGCCTGAAGCACCACACCGCTGTCGAGATGGACAAGCAGGTCGCAATCGTACCAGTTGCCGTCCTTTTCCAGTGTCGCCTGCCCCGAATATCCGTGATGAAAGTACTTGCTTACCGCTTCTTCAATCCTCTCAGTGATCCGCTGGGTAAGGGCTTCACCAATATTCATGTGTTTTCCGGATATCGTAAGGCTCATTCTCTACCTCGATTGCTGCGTGAGCCGCAGGCGCCGGGTTTCAGCGGGAAAGCCGGCGATTTCACCAGTGATTTTGGCCGCCGCATCCAAACGGAGCCGGACGCACAGTTTAGCGGCACAACCCGCTGCCGAGAAGAACAAATCTGATCATTTTTTGGTCTGATGAACAAATTGGGGATAGCGGTGAAAGCCTGTGGGCCGCAAAAGCCCGCTGGTATGCCATGGCGGTCAGCGGCGTTTCGCCAGCGCCTTCTTTTCCCGCCGCCGCTGGACCGACGATGGCAAATGCAGTGACTCGCGGTACTTCGCTACGGTGCGGCGGGCAATATCGATTCCCTCTGCTTTGAGCGCATCGACAATGGCATCATCGGAAAGAACCTTGTCGGCCGTCTCGTTCTCGACAAGCGAGCGAATACGCTGGCGTACCGACTCGGCAGAATGGGACTCGCCTTCCTGCGTGCTGCCGATTGCTGCTGTGAAAAAGTACTTCAGCTCGTAAGTGCCGCGCCGGGTTTCGACATACTTGCTGGTCGTTACCCGGCTGACGGTCGATTCATGCATGCTGATCGCGTCGGCAACCTGTTTGAGGCTCATCGGTTTCAGGTGTGAAACACCATAGGCAAAGAAGCCGTCCTGCTGGCGCACGATCTCCGTCATTACCTTCAAAATGGTCTGCGCCCGCTGTTCCAGACTGCGCACAAGCCAGTTGGCGCTTTGCAGGCAGTCGGTCATGAAGGCTTTTTGCTCCTTGCCCTGATCGTCGCGTGAAACGATGGCCGAGTAGGTCTGGTTGACCAGTACCTTCGGCATGGCGTCGGGGTTGAGCTCTACAGCGAAACTGCCATCCGGTTTTTCCGTCACCAGGACATCGGGAATGATGTTGAGCACCGGTGCCGTGTCGAAGGCCCTTGCCGGCCTCGGATCAAGCCCCTTGATCTCATCCACCATGTCCATCAGGTCGTCGAACGACACTTCGCACAGATGTTGCAATTCGTCGAAGTCCCGCTTTGCAAGAAGCTGAAGGTTTTCCAGAAGGCACTCCATCGCCGGGTCGAGATGGTTTTTTTCCTTGAGCTGAATGGCAAGGCATTCCGGCAGATCCCGCGCAGCGACCCCGCAGGGATCGAAGCTCTGCACCAGACGAAGTGCCTCCTGGGCCTCTTCCGGTGTTGCGCCGGTCTCGCGGGCGATCTCCGCCAGCGGTTTGCGCAGAAATCCGTCTTCATCCAGTAAATCGATGATCTGTGCTGCTGCCATGCGCATGGCAGGTTCGGCACGGCTCAGGGCAAGCTGCTCGCCAAGGTGTTCGCGCAGGCTCTTGCGGCCCGCCACATAGTCCCCGATATCGTGATCGGAAGGTGCCGCCAGCGAGAAATCCGGTCCGCCAATACCACCGCGTTCCTGCCGGTATTCACCGCCGGAACGGTCGCCGTCGAACTCGTTTTCAAGCGTCGTACCGAGCTTGTCTTCAAGAGCGCTGCTGCTGGTGTCCAACTCGCTGCTGACATCGCTAGAACGATCGGATTGGCGGCGTTCCGTGGTACTGTCACCCGAAGAGTTGCTCTGTGGGGACCGGGGTGCAGCGGCTTCCTCCTGGGAGTAGCCGTCATCCAGTTCCAGCAGCGGATTTTTTTCCACTTCCTCGCCGATGTGTTGCAACAACTCGGCACTGCTCATCTGAAGCAGCTTGATCGACTGCACCAGTTGTGGCGTGAGGGCCAGATTTTGCGTCTGGCGCGCCTGTAACTTTACCGAAAGCGCCATCAGTCGCTGCGGCTCCAAAAAACTCGAAAAAATCGGACAATTGGCCCGTTCCTTGCTTGGACTATATCAGCAGCTTGTTCTCAAAGTGTAAACTGCTCGCCAAGGTAGGTTTGCCGCACCTGCTCGTTGGCCACGATCTCTTCAGGGCTGCCATGGGTCAGCACCCGGCCCTCATTGATGATGTAGGCACGGTCGATCAGGCCAAGGGTTTCACGCACATTGTGATCGGTAATCAGCACGCCGATACCGCGCCGGGTCAGGTGGCGCACCAGATCCTGGATGTCGCCCACGGCGATCGGATCGACGCCGGCAAAGGGTTCATCGAGCAGCATGAAGGAGGGCTGGGTCGCCAGCGCCCGGGCGATTTCACAGCGCCGCCGTTCACCACCGGACAGGGCGATGGACGGAGATTTGCGCAAATGGGCGATGTGAAACTCTTCCAGAAGCGCATCCAGCCGGTACTCGCGCTCACGCTTGTCGGCAATGGAGACTTCCAGAACCGCGCGGATGTTGTTTTCCACCGAAAGCCCACGAAAGATGGAGGCCTCCTGCGGCAGATAGCCAATGCCGAGCCGCGCGCGGCGATACATCGGCGCCTGGGTGATGTCGTAGCCGTCGAGTTCGATACGTCCTGCATCGGCCTTGACCAGCCCCGTGATCATGTAAAAGCAGGTGGTCTTGCCCGCACCGTTCGGTCCGAGCAGGCCGACGGCCTCTCCCCTTCTGACACCGAGATTGACCCCGCGCACAACCTTGCGGCCCTTGTAGGCTTTCTGAAGGTTTGACACGAGCAGCACCCCTTCCCGTGAGCGGGGCGTGTGGCTTGTTCGATCCTGCGGCTGAATACGGGCAGGTGCTGTTGGGGATATTGCGGTCTGCTGTGGCGGCACTGCGTGGGGTGGTTGGGCGCCACTGCGCTTCAGCGGTGGCGGCGAGGGCCGTTTGGCACCGAATGGCAGCCGGCGGGGGAGATTGCTCGCTCCCTCAAGCAGGTTACGCCACAGGCGTGAAAGCTTCCCCGGTTGCACCTGGCCCCCAATGGTCTTCATGACGCTTTAGTTCTTGCTCGGCGTGAAAACGCCGCGGACCCTGCCGCCTGCGGTATTGGCGCATGGCGTCAGGTTGGCGGCATTGGTAGCCAGGTTGATCTGCAATTTGCAACCTTCCAGAACGCTTTCGCCCTGACTCACCACCACATTGCCCGACAAGGTAGCGCGTTGTGCCTGCATGTCCACCACGGCGGTATCGGCGCTTGCCATCTGGTCGCCCGAGCGAACGGCCACCTTGCCGCTGGCTTCGATCTTGCGGATATTGCCGCCTGGTGCGTCACTTTGCGCTTCCCGGCTGTAATAGACTTTCAGCCGCGAGGTTTTCAGCAGGGTAGTGCCCTGTACAACGGCGACATTGCCCTCGAAGAGCGCCGTTCCCTGCCCGTCGACAACCTCGAGACGGTCCGCTTCGATCTGGATCGGCTCCTTGGAATTGCTCATGCCCTCGAACGCCCCGCCAAAGCTCTGGGCGGCGGCCTGGCCTGCCGGACACAGCAGCAGTCCGGCGATTGCAAGCATGACGGCGCGACGGCAGCCCGTTCCGGCTCCACCGGTGTTTGTTTGTTCGCTCACTGGCTGTTTCCTTCGCTGCTTTCGCCGGAAGTGCTTTCCTGCAGCGCCTGAATCTTGTCAGGGAAGATGGTCATCCTGACCCGGTTTTCAAAGACCACCCTAGCGCCATTGTCTTCAACAAACATGCTTTCAGCGGAAATTTCAGCCTGTTCGGTAGTCATGGCAACCGGATTGCTTGTTTTCAGTGTTCCCGCTCCGATATTGACTGCGGCATCCTGCAGCTTCGCCGTCATGCCGTCATCGGTTACCACTTCGATCTCGCCGCCAAGGTCAAGACGCTTTTCATCGCCATCGTAAAATCCGGTCCCCGCCAGGATATGCGCATACACCCCTTCCTGAACCGGAACTTCTGCGGAAATGCTGTCGAGTTCCACCTGCTTTGGCTGTTTGGGGTCCTGGACAGCCTGCTTGGCGGTAAGCCGGTAGGGCTGTTGCTTGCCGTCTACACCATCCAGCACGGGGTTTCGCATCACCATGCGGCCGTTTTCGAACGCTGTCGTGGCAACGGTAACCTTCGGCAGGTTGGCCTGTGACAGGATATAAGCGCCCGCGATGCCGGCAATGATGAGGACGGCGATTACCGGCAGGGCGATCCGCAACAACCGGACCCGGTTTGAATGCCGGTTTGCCCGCAGAAAGAGGCTGCTGTCGCGTTTGTTTGCCCACTCGCCGCCAGCGGAAGGTTCCGCCACTTGCGGCTCGGGCACGATGCGCTGTGTGGCGGCTACCGCAGGCGCTGTTACCTGCTGCACACCATGTAGCGCATGCTGCTGAGCGGCTGCCTGCTGGTGCACTGTTGCGTGCTCCGCAGGTCTTGCCATGCCGGCAAGCTGCTGCGGCTGAACATGTGGTTGGACATCGGGTTGCTGCATTGCCTGAGGCTGGCCCGCATGATGGCCGGGATAGACGCCGGGTTGCGGAACGCCGGAAGGAGATGGCTGGCTGGCCGCATTGGGCTGCGCCGCAAACCCGTCCCGGTGTGGCGTCGTTCCACCCTGCTGCGCTGCTGCGCGCGAGTTCCCTTCTACCCCATGGCCGTGCGTCCCGTGCCCCGGCATCCCATGGCTGGGCATCCCGTGATCGGACGTCTCGTTACGGGGCGCCAACGGGGCCAGAAGGGAATGGGTCGGTTCGTGCGGCATGAACGCTCGACTATACGGTAAAAGGGCTTTTCCGGAGGGCGTGCCCTACCGGTTCATCATGTTTATTTTACGGCACCACCGCCCGCTCCCAGCGATGGGAAATCCACCGCCAGAACGGCTCAGCTATGCGAAAAAATGTCTTCTTCGTCCCAACCGGCAAGATCAAGCCTTGCCCGTGTGGGCAGGAAGCGGAAACACTGTTCGGCCAGCCGCTTGCGGCCTTCGCGTTCAAGCCGGCCATCGAGCACGTCCCGGAGCCGGTGCAGATGCAGCACATCGCTGGCGGCATATTCGAGCTGCGCCTCGCTGAGGGTTTCTGCCGCCCAGTCGGAACTCTGCTGCTGCTTGGACAGATCCACGTCGAGCAGCTCACGGCACAAATCCTTTAACCCGTGCCGGTCGGTATAGGTCCGCGTCAGGCGGGAAGCAATCTTGGTGCAATAGACCGGATTGGCTTCCGCGCCGAAAGCATTGAACAATACGGCGATGTCGAAGCGGCCGAAATGGAATATCTTGGTCTTCGAGCGGTCGCGCAGCAGCTTCTGCAGATTGGGTGCCTTTTTCTGACCTTTTTCGATCTGAACCACGTCGGCAGTCCCGTCACCCGGCGACAGCTGGACGACACAAAGCCGGTCCCGCGCCGGCTTCAGGCCGAGCGTTTCGGTATCGATGGCGACATCGCCGTCGTAGCGGTCAAGGTCGGGAAGGTCATGCTTGTGAACCCGTATGGTCAAAATCTGGCTCCGGATAAGGCGCGATTCGCATTCTGCGCTTAACCTACCGCCGGTATGGTTTGCAAATCGTTTACCGTAAATTCGGTTTGCCCGGGTTGCGGCATTTCCTTGCCTCTCCTGACCTGCAGCATGTTCAGGAAGGCGAATTGGAGGGTGAGTTTGGCGTTGAAGCTGACCGGCGATTGGTCTAAACGGGGCTTGCGGCCTCGAAAGGCCCGAGGCACCCGTAGCTCAGCTGGATAGAGTGCTGCGCTCCGAAGGCAGAGGTCACAGGTTCGAATCT
>JAGRLQ010000272.1 GCA_020441735.1 Nitratireductor sp. | reverse complement strand
TGCCGTGCACGCCGGTGAACAGGTTGGTGTAGACGATGTCCTCGGCGCCGAAATCGGCAATGGCCTGCTTGTATTCCTCGGTTGCCCGCGCTTCATGGGTGCCGATGAAGGGCGAGCCGATATAGGCCATGTCGGCGCCCATGGCTTGCGCCGCCAGTACCGCGCCGCCATTGGCAATTGAACCGGAAAGCAGCAGCGGTCCGTCGAACCATTCGCGCAACTCCTGCACCAGCGCAAAGGGCGAAAGCCTGCCGGCATGACCGCCGGCGCCGGCGGCAACGGCGATCAGACCCGTGGCCCCCTTGTTGATCGCCGAATGGGCATGGCGCTGGTTGGTGATGTCGTGCAGGGTGATCCCGCCATAGGACTGGATCGCCTGATTGACCTCCGGCACCGCGCCAAGCGACGTGATGACGATCGGCACCTTGTGTTTGACCACCAGCTTGATGTCTTCCATCAGCCGGTCGTTCGAGCCATGAACGATCAGGTTGACGGCAAAGGGCGCAGTCTTGCTATCGGGGTTCTTTTCCTTGTGGCTTGCCAGATCCTCGTTGATCGCCGACAGCCACTCATCGAGCTGCTCGATCGGGCGCGCATTGAGCGAGGGAAAAGCACCGACGATGCCGGCCTTGCACTGGGCGAGAACCAGCGCCGGATGGGAAATGATGAACAGCGGCGCGCCGACCACCGGCAAAGCAAGATCATCCTTGAGAATCGAAGGCAGCATGCGGCTCTCCACTATTTACGTTACCGTAAACGTCAATATCTTCTGTGCCGGAGCGAATCAAGCCGCTCAACCGGCCAATGGCGCATGTTTAGCGTTTAATCGGGCTTACGGGCAGGCCTTCGGCCGTCGTTTGCCCGGTCCTTAAAAGGGCTTTGCGGGCAAATGGCAAACGGGATGGCGGCCATGGTTGCAAATTGCTAAACCTGATCCTAAGGAAAGAAACGACAGACAAGGAGAAGGCATTCCTTGGCCAATTTCGAGGGGCTCATTCGGCAGGCACTGCAGAATCAGAATGCTGGCGACCCGGCGGTGCGTCAGCGCATCTATCAGTCATCGCGCAATGCGCTTGCCAAAATGCTGCAGAATTCGCCGGATGTTGGCGATGAGGCAGCACAGCGCCAGTTTGACAGGCTGGAGGCCTCGATCGTCTCGATCGAGGCGGATTACATCCCGCAGGAGCAGGCCGCTCCGCAGGAACCGGCAGAGCCGCTTGATGTGGTTCCTTCCGGTACCACCCCTGGTGCTCCCGCCGCCGCTCCCGAGCTCAGTATCGCTGCGACCGCCAGCGAGGTGGAAGAACTGCAACAGGTGCTGGATACTTCCCCCGGTCCAGCGGCTGCTGCACCTGCCGCGTCGGAGGAAACCGATCCCATCCTCGCCATGCTGGAACAGGCAAGCCTCGGCACGACCGGTGCTCCCGTTGTCGCATCGCCGGAGAGCGAGCCGGACACTTTGCCGGGTCCACCGGCCATCGATGAGCCCTCGGCGGGCGGCATGGCAGCGAATGATCCGACCGCCCCCTATCTGGACGAACCCCAGGGCCTTCAGGATTACAAGCCCGAGCCGCTGTTTCCACTGCCGCAGTCGGAACCCAGCGTCGATGTCGATCCGCAGATCGGCAGCCCCGCACCAAACACTGGCGGGTATCAGACCACATCGGCTCCGCAGCCCGGCATTCTGGACGAATCGCCTCCCATGCCGCAGCCGGCAATGCCTGAGCCGCGACCGGTGGAAGCCGATCTGGGGGATGCACCCGCCGGCTTTGACCGGGCAGGCGATTCCGCATCGGCAGCAAGCCCGCCGCAAAGCGATCTCGACAGCCTGACTGCAGAGCGCGAACCTTATCCGGTTTACAATCGAAAGAACCCGATCCTGCGCCGAATCTGGCCGATTGCGCTCGTGCTCGGCATTCTGCTCGTCATTCTCTGGCTGATGTATGCGTTGTTCACCAACATGGGCGAGAATGGCGCTTCTAATGGCCAGTCGGAAAGCCCGGGGCCGGTTGGTGAAACCCAGCTCTCCGATGATGGCAGCGCAACGATTACCCTGCTCGAGCCGACCGATCTTTCAGCCCTTGTCACCGCGGGCCGCGGAACGGCGGAACTCACCACTGTTCAAAATGAGCAGATGTTGCGCCTTCAGTCCGTACGCCAGGATGGCCAGACCGGTGAGAGCGCCCAGCCAATCCTGCTTGAGATGGAACGCGGCGTGCTGCAGCAGATCATGGGCAAGCCGGTCACCGTCGAACTGTATGCCAAGTCCGGCCTCAGCGGCCCGGCCCAGTTTGCCATCGAGTGCAGCGTTGCCGGCGAAAGCGTCTGCGGCCGCAAGCGGTTCCGCGTCGGCCAGCAGCCGGAGCGCATTGTCTTCTCGATGGATCTGAAGAATGTAGGCGATGCCGGTGCGCGGGCTTTCCTCGCGATGAACACCGATATCACCACCGAGGCCGATACCAGTGGCAAGGGCGACATCATTGACCTGATCTATGCCCGGTTGCGCTTTGAGCCCTGAGCCGCACACCGGCACTTGAGCAATCGTGATCAGTGCAGGCTGGCGATCCAGTCGCGCAGCAACGCCACGGCGCGCGGATCGGTGAGCGAGCGCCCCAACTCCGGCATCATGACACCGGGCTCAGTGCTCTCGATCCGGTAGAGCAGGATGGATTCATCCGGCGCACCCGGCAGAATGTCGAAGTGAAGCCCGCCCGAACCGCGCCCGGCTGCCACCGGACGTTTGTTGATGCCGTAAGCCGTCTGATCCTTTTCATTCCAGGTGAGAAACAGTCCGGAATTGCTAGCCGGCCCCTCGCGCCGGTGGCAATGGGCGCAATTGATGTCGAGCCAGGCGCGCGCCCTGCTGTCGAGCGTGGCGGCTTCATCAAGCCAGTCCGGAACGGAAGGCGCCTCACCAGGTTCCGGCACGCCGGTCAGCATTCCGGCTTCGGCCCAGCGGGCAAGCTGGTTTTCAGCTCCGCCGCCGTATTGGAAAGCGTGGTTGAGATTGCGCGCCTTCGGCCCGATCGGCGTGATGGCGCCGTTGATCGCATGGCAGCCCTTGCACTGGTTC
>JAGRLQ010000271.1 GCA_020441735.1 Nitratireductor sp. | reverse complement strand
AGTCCGGTTGCGGCAAGTCGACCGTGGCACTCGGCGTGATGCAGGATCTCGGCGTCAACGGACGCATTGTCGGCGGCTCGATCAAGTTCAAGGGCCGCAATCTAAACGACATGTCCGACGAAGAGTTGCGCGACATCCGCGGCAACGAGATCGCCATGATCTATCAGGAGCCGATGGCCTCGCTCAATCCGGCAATGAAGATCGGCAAGCAGCTCATGGAAGTGCCGATCATTCATGAGGGCGTTTCCGAGCAGCAGGCCTATGAGATGGCGCTGGATGTGGTCGAGTCGGTGCGGCTGCCGGATCCCGAGCGCATTCTCAATTCCTATCCGCACCAGCTTTCGGGTGGCCAGCAGCAGCGCATCGTCATCGCCATGGCACTGATGTCGAAACCCTCGCTTCTGATCCTTGACGAGCCGACCACGGCGCTCGACGTGACCGTCGAGGCCGGTATCGTTCAACTGGTCAAGGAACTGGGCAAGAAATACGGCACCTCGATGCTGTTCATTTCGCACAATCTGGGCCTGGTACTGGAGACCTGCGACCGCATTTGCGTGATGTATTCCGGCGAAGCGGTGGAAACGGGCTCGATTGCCGACGTTTTCGACAAGATGCGCCATCCCTATACCCAGGCGCTGTTCCGCTCGATCCCGCTGCCGGGGGCCGACAAGAACGAAAGGCCGCTGGTAGCCATTCCCGGCAACTTTCCATTGCCGCATGAGCGCCCGCCGGGCTGTAATTTCGGCCCGCGCTGCGATTATTTCAAGGACGGGCTGTGCAATGCCCATGATATCCGCATGCAGCCGATTTCCGGTGATGACCGGCACGACAGCCGTTGTCTGAGGATCAAGGAGATCGACTGGAATGCGCCGCTTGCCGCCGTCGTGAAATCGGACAAGGTCGAACCCGGCGAGGTGGTGCTGAAGGTCGACAATCTGAAGAAGTATTACGAGCTTGCTGCCAATTCGCTGTTCGGCGCATCGGGCGGCACGCGGGTGGTCAAGGCCAACGAGACGCTTTCCTTCGAGACACGGGAAGCCGAGACGCTGGCCATTGTCGGCGAGTCCGGCTGCGGCAAGTCAACGCTTGCCAAGGTGCTGATGGGGCTTGAAACGGCAACCGACGGCACGGCGGAACTCGACGGCGCGGAGATACAGGCCATCCAGATCGAGGATCGTGACACAAAAACGGTTTCGGCCATTCAGATGGTGTTCCAGAACCCGTTTGACACGCTCAATCCGTCGCATTCCGTTGGTGGCCAGATCATCAGGGCGCTGGAAATCTTCAAGATCGGCAATACCGAGGAAGAGCGCCGCGAGCGCATGCTTGAACTGCTTGATCTGGTGAAGCTGCCGCGGGAGTTTGCCGAGCGGATGCCGCGGCAATTGTCGGGTGGGCAGAAGCAGCGCGTCGGCATTGCCCGCGCCTTTGCCGGTACGCCACGCATCGTGGTGGCCGACGAGCCGGTCTCGGCGCTCGACGTGTCGGTTCAGGCGGCTGTCACCGATCTGCTGATGGACATCCAGCGCGAGAACAAGACGACGATGCTGTTCATCAGCCACGACCTTTCGATCGTGCGCTATCTCTCCGACCGTATCATCGTGATGTATCTCGGTCACGTTCTGGAGCAGGGGCCGACGGAAGCCGTGTTCGCGCCGCCCTATCATCCCTATACCGAGGCGCTGCTCTCGGCGGTGCCGATTGCCGACACCTCCATCCACAAGAAGCATATTGTGCTGGAGGGGGATATTCCGTCGGCCGTCAATCCGCCGCCGGGATGTCCGTTCCAGACCCGTTGCCGCTGGAAGGAAAGGGTGCCGGGAGACCGCTGCGAAACCGAAGTGCCGGAGATGCAGGAGGTTGCGCCGGGCAACTGGATCAAGTGCCATCTCGGGGCAAATGTGCTGGCGGAGATGGAGCCGGTTATCAGCCAGCGCGGCAAGGGAGGCAAGAAGGCTGCGCCGCCAAAAGCCATGCCGCTTGTTTCCGGCAGCGCCGGCAAGAGTGCGAAAACTTCCAAGCGCAGCAGCGGAAAACCCAAGGGCATGCGGAAACCTGCGAGCCCCGATGATCTGAAACTGATTTCCGGTGTCGGGCCGAAGCTTGAGAAAACACTCAACAGTCTTGGTGTCTACAAGTTCTCGCAGGTTGCCAAGTGGAACAGGACCGAGCGTGACTGGGTCGATGGCTATCTCAACTTCAAGGGCCGCATCGAGCGCGACGACTGGGTCAAACAGGCCAAGGCGCTGGCCAAGGGCGGGCGTGACGAATATGTCCGCGTGTTCGGCAAGGAACCGCGCTGACGGCGCATCCGGACAAAGCTTACGGGAAAGCGCAACCGGTTCGCAGGTTGCGCTTTTTCTTTTTCCTCTCCATATGATGCCGCAACATCCATGCCAGCGGACGAAACCGTCATGCTTGAACTGTTCAGAACGCCCGAGGGCGTCATCAGCCGGGTTGAGTTCCGGAAGGGCGCGCTAGTCCTCCTCGGTCTTTGCGCTGTCCTGATCGTGCTGGCCTATGGCGTGGTGCAGATCAACCATGCCATGGCGTGGATGACGGTTGCCGTGGTGCCGTTTCTGGGGCTTGTGGTTTTCTTCGTCATCTGCAGCATCGTCTATTTCTGGTACTGC
>JAGRLQ010000270.1 GCA_020441735.1 Nitratireductor sp. | reverse complement strand
TGGTGGAGCTAAGCGGGATCGAACCGCTGACCTCTTGCATGCCATGCAAGCGCTCTCCCAGCTGAGCTATAGCCCCACAATCCGGCTTGCCCGCAGGCTTTGCCGTCAGTGGCGGTACCGGGTTTCCCCGGTCCCAACAGGGCTGTTGAATTACAGCCCCGAAGAAATCAAATCAAGACTTAATGAGTCTCTGGAGAGAAATTTGGCCTGCTGGCGCGTTCGCCAGACAGACCATCAAACGCAATCAAAGATCCTCATCGTCCTTGGACGTCACGACACCCGGAATGGGCGCATCGTCTTCATCCTCGTCATCGAGGAAGATGTCATCTTCGGCCGCATCGTCGTCCTCTTCTTCATCGAGGTCGACATCGGGAATATCCGGAATATCGTCATCCGTCACATCGTCGGACGTGGTGATTTCGTCATCATCATCGTCGTCATCGTCTTCGGAATCCTCAAGGCTGACGATTTCGACGGCGCTGTCTTCCTCCAGCTCCTCATCGTCATCATCCGTGGAATCATCATTTGCCTCATCCGGACCTTCGGGATCCGGCGCGGCCTGTTCCTTCTTCACCTTGGTCACGCTTGCGGACTCCAGGAAGTAGGTCAACGGATAGCTTTTTCCGGTATACGGGGAAACCACCGGGTCCTTGTTCAGATCATAGAACTTGCGCCCGGTATCAGGGCAGACCCGTTTGGTTCCAAGTTTGTCTTTCGCCACGGTCAGCCTCTTTCTGCCAAAGGTGAACAAACACATTGTTGGGGAACAAATCGCGCTTCCCATACAGCCCTCAGCATTCCCTGTCAAAACCAAATTTTCAGCAAGGAATGCCGCATTTCACAGCATCCGGTTGAAGCCCGTTTTGCCGGGAAAAGGCCGGGTGACGGGCCAACCGAGCTGTGTTAGGGGAGCCCGGTTCAAACAGTTCATGTTTCGCCGGCCAAGGGCCCGGCTTACGAAAGACGTTCCCATGGTCTCTCATGGTCCACAAACGCCAATGATTGCCAGCAAGGCGAAATCCCTGTCGGGCAGCGTGGCTGTTCCCGGCGATAAGTCCATTTCGCACCGTTCCGTTCTTTTGGGCGGGCTTGCCAGCGGCACGACAAGGATTTCCGGCCTGTTGGAAGGCGAGGATGTGCTCAATTCCGTTGCGGCGAGCCGGGCGCTGGGTGCCCTTGCCCGCAAGGATGGGGATCAATGGATTGTGCAGGGAACCGGCAACGGCCTGTTGCTGGAGCCGGAAGGGGAAATCGATTTCGGCAATTCCGGTACCGGCTGCCGCCTCTATATGGGGCTTGCCGGTGCCTATGATTTTCCGGTGACCTTTGTGGGCGACGCCTCGCTTTCGAAGCGCCCGATGGCCCGGATCGTCGATCCGCTAAAACTGATGGGAGTGCAACTTGTCGACAGCCGGGAAGGGTGCCGTCTGCCGATTACCCTTCGCGGGCCGAGGGTTGCTGCGCCAATTGAATACCGCGTTCCGATGCCGTCGGCCCAGGTGAAATCCGCCGTTCTGCTTGCCGGCCTCAATGCGCCGGGCATCACCACGGTCATTGAACCGGTGATGACGCGCGATCACAGCGAGAAGATGCTCGCTGGGTTCGGTGCTGTCATAGAAGTGGAAACGGCAGCTGATGGAACCCGTACCATTCGTCTTGAAGGTCAGGGCAGATTGACGGGATGCGATATTCAGGTCCCCTCCGACCCGTCTTCCGCCGCTTTTCCCATTGTTGCCGCGCTGATCGTGCCGGATAGCGACGTAACCTTGCCCAATGTGTTGATGAACCCGACCCGTACCGGCCTCATCACCACCCTGCTGGAGATGGGCGGCAGGATCGAAATTGCCAATGAGCATGAAAGCGGTGGTGAGAAGATCGCGGATTTGCGGGTGCGGTCTTCTGAACTGAAAGGCGTGACCGTCCCCGGAGAGCGTTCGGCCTCAATGATCGACGAGTATCCCGTACTGGCGGTTGCCGCCGCCTTTGCCGAAGGCGAGACCGTGATGGAGGATGTCGGAGAGTTGCGGGTGAAGGAAAGCGACCGCCTTGCAGCCGTGGCTGCGGGTCTCAAGGCCAATGGCGCTACCTGCGAGGAGGGTAAGGACTGGTTGAAGGTGACCGGTATTCCCGGCGGCAAGGGGCTGGGCGGTGCGGGTTCCGGCAGTATTCCACCAGTCGCAACCCATCTCGACCACCGCATTGCCATGAGCTTTCTGGTCATGGGGATGGCTGCCGAAAAACCGGTCAAGATCGACGATGCTTCCCCGATTGCCACCAGTTTCCCGGAATTCGTGCCGCTGATGCGGGAATTGGGCGCCGAACTGGAAGATGGCAATGTCTGAGCAACTGGTCATTGCCATTGATGGTCCGGCCGCTTCCGGCAAGGGAACGCTGGCGCGCAGATTGGCCGCTCATTACGGCTTGCCGCATCTAGACACCGGACTGACCTACCGTGCCGTTGCGCAGGCCCTGTTGCAGGTGGGTCTTCCCCTCGACAATGAGCAGCTTGCAGCCGAAGTGGCATCCAGCATCGATCTGGGTGCGCTCGACCGAGAAGTGCTTTCCACCCACGAGATTGGCGAAGCGGCCTCGAAAGTTGCAGTAATGAGCAGCGTGCGTCGGGCGCTGGTCGAGGCTCAAAGGAAGTTCGCCGCTTCCGGCAGGGGCGCTGTGCTTGACGGGCGAGACATCGGCACGGTGGTTTGCCCCAAAGCCGATGTGAAACTGTATATCACCGCGGCGCCGGAGGTTCGCGCCCGCCGCCGCCATGACGAAATCCTCTCGAAGGGTGGCGTGGCGGATTACGATGAAATCCTTGCCGACATCCAAAAGCGTGACGAACGCGACATGAACCGGGCCGACTCGCCGCTGAAGCCGGCTGAAGATGCGCACTTGATCGA
>JAGRLQ010000269.1 GCA_020441735.1 Nitratireductor sp. | reverse complement strand
CCGGTTGAGCCGGGGGCTTTCACATGACACCTTACATTCCGCCTACATGCGCTTTAAGCCCAGTGATTCCGAACAACGCTCGCATCCTCCGTATTACCGCGGCTGCTGGCACGGAGTTAGCCGATGCTTCCTTTGGGGCTGATCAATGTATTTCTAGCCCCTGACAGCAGTTTACATCCCGAAAGACTTCGTCCTGCACGCGGCGTCGCTCCGTCAGGCTTGCGCCCATTGCGGAATATTCGTTGCTGCAGCCACCCGTAGGTGTCCGGGCAGTGTCTCAGTCCCGATGTGTCGGGTCGTGCTCTCACACCCGATACCCGTCGTTGCCTTGGTAGGCCTTTACCCCACCAACTAGCTAATCCGACTTGGGCTCATCTGTTAGCGCGAGGCCTTGCGGTCCCCCGCTTTCCTCCGTAGAGCGTATGCGGTATTAGCCCGGGTTTCCCCGGGTTGTCCCCCACTAACAGGCAGATTCCCAAGCATTCCTCACCCGTCCGCCACTCGTCGCCAGGGTTGCCCCCGCGTTACCGTTCGACTTGCATGTGTTAAGCATGCCGCCAGCGTTCAATCTGAGCCAGGATCAAACTCTTCAGTTCAAGCTCTTGTGTCATAGACAAAGATTTGAGCTGTAAAGTGAGACCCTGAACCCGATCGCCTCATCCTTTCGGATTAAAGACGAGTAGTTCAGTTACTCACGCAAGACCTGCCAGGCAGGCCCATCGACGCGAGTACCCACACAAATTACCTGTTTTCGTCTTCTTAAAGAGCAAGCCCACTTCTGAGTGGGCGGGCCGCTAAGTATACAGGGCGGCCGGGTTCGGTCAATACAGCAAAGTAAATAAATACTGGTCGTCTGGAGCTAGTCCTTGGGCACGAGACGAATCCGCTTGTAACGCCGCTTGCCAACCTGCAAAACCAGGTCTGCGTTCACCGCGATGACGAGATCGCGGTTTGTAACCCGCTCGCCGTTTATGCGCACCGCACCCTGCTCAATCATGCGGTTTGCCTCGGAGTTGCTGCTGACGAGCCGGGCATCGCGAAGCACGCTGGCGATACCGGAGCCAGCCTCCGGCGCAGCAATCACCAGGAGCTCAAGATCTGTCGGGATTTCATGGTCCCGGAACCGCTTGATGAAATGATCCTGGGCAACTTCTGCCGCACTGGCATCATGAAAGCGGGCGACGAGTTCCTTGGCAAGTTCAAACTTGACGTCCCGCGGGTTCCTGCCGTCGGCAACCTGCTGCCGCAGCCCCGCAATTTCGCCATGCGACCTGAAGCTAAGCAGCTCGAAATATCGCCACATCAAGTCGTCCGAGACCGACATCAGCTTGCCAAACATGTCGTCAGCAGGCTCCGTAATACCTATGTAGTTACCGAGTGATTTCGACATCTTGTTCACGCCGTCCAGCCCTTCCAGGAGCGGCATGGTGATTACAACCTGCGGGAGCTGGCCATAGTCCTGCTGCAACTGGCGGCCTACCAGCAGATTGAAACGCTGATCGGTTCCGCCCAGCTCGACATCAGCCCGCAGCATGACGGAGTCGTAGCCCTGGACCAGTGGATAGAGAAATTCATGAATGGCAATAGGACGACCATCGGCATAACGCTGGCGGAAATCATCCCTTTCCAGCATCCGCGCCACCGTATGGCGGGCCGCCAGCCGGATAAGCCCAACCGCGTCCATGGCGCCCATCCATCGCGAGTTGAACTCGATCTTCGTTCGTTCGGGGTCCAGGATCCTGAATATCTGCCGCTCATAGGTTGTCGCATTGGCAGCGACTTCTTCGGGCGTGAGCGGAGGCCGGGTCGCGTTGCGCCCTGTCGGGTCTCCGATCAGCCCGGTGAAATCCCCGATCAGGAATACAACCTGATGGCCGAAATCCTGGAAACGGCGCATCTTGTTGATGAGTACGGTATGCCCGAGGTGCAGGTCGGGCGCGGTCGGGTCAAACCCGGCCTTTACGACCAGCGGACGCCCTGAGTCGAGTCTGGTCTTAAGTTCACTTTCGACCAGAATATCGGCGGCACCTCGCCGGATTTCTGTGAGTTGCTCGTCTGCAGTGGCCATATCAGCTAAGTCAGGCTGGGTGCGGGGACCGCAAGATAAACGATTCATGGACAGCGGTCACGAACCAGGAACCACCGCCAGCACTATCTTGCGCGGCTATTGGCCTTACATAGTCCACAAACCGGCACTAATCTGTGAACTCATTGATGTTTCGGGAAATATCTCATTGACCGGGCCATGCCCGGTTGGTAATAATCCCCGCGCCGCCAGCACAAGGGTCAGGGTTTGCCTTTGCCCTCAATGCGCCGCCCGCTGGCGACAGCAAGCTGTTATTTGCGGGCAATGGCCTGAGTGGACCAAGACATGCAATCGGCTGACCCCATACAAAAGGACCGGCTCTCCCGCCTTGTTTCACCGCGATTACCCGCGGCATTGCGCGTGGCGGTCGCTGCCGGCATAGCTTTGCTGGCCGGTGTCCAACTGGCTGGCCAGATTACCAATACCGGCACGGGATCGTCTGATGTACCGGCTCAAGCCACTCGCCCTGCCGTCGATACGGCCAAGGCCGGCGCGCCGGAAGCGGTCGATCCTTTCGAAACGCTCGTGCTGGATGTTCAGCGCGGCGACACGCTCGACAGCCTGTTTCGGGAAAGCGGGCTGAGTGTCGTGGACCTTGCCGAAATCCTGCAGCTGGATACGGCGCGGCAGAATCTGCGCGTACTCCGGCCCGGCGACACCATCTCGGTTCGTCACGACGGAAGCACGGTGCTGGAAATCGAGCGTGACGTCGGCATTGACCAAACCTTTATCGTCCAGCGAAATGACAATGCGGCCGATACTGAAGGCACTGCCCCGGTGTTTCGCGCCGAAATTGTCAATTTGCCGCTCGAACGCCGCGTCGTTACCGCTGGCGGCCGTATCTCGACCTCGCTCTTTGAGGCGGCTGCAGATGCCGGCCTTTCCGAAAGAGCAATCATGAAGCTGGCCGATATTTTTGCCTGGGATATCGACTTTGTTCGTGACATCAATACCGGCGACGAATTCACTCTCGTTTATGAGGAACTCTGGCGCAACGGAAAGAAGCTCGGTGAAGGCGACATTCTGGCGGCAGAGTTTACCAACCGCGGTGGACGCTTTACCGCCATCCGCTTCGAAGAAGCCGATGGTCGTACCGCCTATTACTCGACCGATGGCAGGCCAATGCGGAAGGCATTTGTGCGTGTCCCCGTCGCTTTTA
>JAGRLQ010000268.1:5824-6122 GCA_020441735.1 Nitratireductor sp. | reverse complement strand
CCTCGCCCACCAGTTCGGGGTCGAGTGCTGAGGTCGGTTCGTCGAACAGCATGACTTCCGGATTGATCGCCAGCGCCCGGGCGATTGCCGCGCGCTGCTGCTGGCCGCCGGAAAGAAAGCCCGGATACTGATCCTTCTTGTCCCAAAGTCCGACTTTCTGGAGAATGTCCTCGGCCTGTTCGGTGGCTTCCGCCTTCGAGCGTCCGAGCACATGCACCGGCGCTTCGATGACGTTTTGCAGCACGTTCATGTGCTGCCACAGATTGAAACTCTGAAAGACCATGCCGAGCTTGGTTCT
>JAGRLQ010000268.1:2342-5738 GCA_020441735.1 Nitratireductor sp. | reverse complement strand
ATGCTGCCTTTGGTCGGCAGTTCCAGAAGGTTGATGCAGCGCAGGAACGTACTCTTGCCCGAACCCGAAGCCCCGATGATGGAAATCACGTCGCCCTTGTGGGCGTCCATCGAAATCCCTTTCAGCACTTCCAGTTCGCCGAAGCGTTTGTGGATGTCGACAACCTCCACCGCGGGGATATCGCCTGCCGTTTCTTTCCCGGCCTTCTGCGATGATACGCTCAAACTGACTGACTCCGTTCGTCTTCGTTTGTTATCGAACCACAAAGCAAACTTTTTGCAAGCCTAAAACGTTTAATCGCTTCATTCGGCGCGCAGGTTGCCTCGGCTTTTTGCTCATCAAATTCCAGCCATTGCCATACGGCCCGCCTCGCGCTGCACCATGCCGAACAGATCTCGCGGATCATCGGGATCGGCAATCATGTCGAGCGCCTGCGAAAAACCGGGCCGTTCGCCAACCTTCGTGCGCAGCCAGCGCAGGGCGGAAAAATCCTCGATCGCAAAGCCGACACCGTCGAACAGGGTAACAGCACCGGCAGACGTGCGGCCCGTGTCCTCGCCGGTGATGACCTGCCACAATTCGCGCACCGGATAATCGGCGTCCAACTGCTGGATTTCCCCCTCGATACGCGTTTGCGGCGGGTATTCGACGAAGATTTCCGAGCGCAACAATACGTCGCGATGCAGTTCCGTCTTGCCGGGGCAGTCTCCGCCGATGGCATTGATGTGCAGTCCGGCACCGATCATGTTGTCGGTCAGCATGGTCGCGTAGTTCTTGTCCGCCGTGCAGGTGGTCACCACATCGGCGCCTTCGATGGCCCCTTCCGCCGTCGAACAGATGGCAAGCTCCAGCCCGCTGTCTGCCAGGTTGCGCAGGCACTTTTCCGATGCAGTGCGGTCGATGTCGTAAAGATTGACCTTCGTGATGCCGTTGACCGCCTTGAGCGCAAGCGCCTGGAACTCCGCTTGCGCCCCGTTACCGATCAGGCAAAGCGTTTTCGGATTTTCGCGCGCCAGATATTTCGTCGCCATCGCCGAGGTCGCAGCCGTTCTGAGCGCCGTCAGAATGGTCATTTCCGTCAGCAGCACCGGATAGCCGGTATCGACGGAGGCGAGCAGACCGAAGGCGGTGACCGTCTGCAGCCCCTCCTTCATGTTCTTGGGATGGCCGTTGACGTATTTGAAGCCGTAATCGGTGCCGTCGGAAGTCGGCATCAATTCGATCACTCCGTCGGTCGAGTGGGAGGCGACACGCGGCCGCTTGTCGAACAGCGGCCAGCGGCGGAAGTCCTCCTCGATATGGGAGGCAAGCTCCACCATGCATTGCTCGACACCCACATCGAGTGCCAGCCGCATCATGTTTTCAACGCTGACGAACGGAACCTGGTTGAGCTTGGGCTTCATCATGTTCATCTTCCACCTCAGTAACTTCTGGTTTGCCGGTCGAGAATGCGCTTGCCGAACAGGCTGCAGGTCAGGTCGACCAGCAGTTTCGCGGTCCGCCCGCGCTCATCGAGAAACGGGTTGAGTTCGACCAGGTCGAGCGAGCGCACCGAGCCGCTTTCATGAAGCATCTCCATGATCAGATGCGCCTCGCGCACCGTGGCGCCGCCTGGCACCGTGGTGCCGACCGCAGGCGCCACCGCCGGATCAAGAAAATCGACATCGAGGCTGACATGCAGCCAGCCGCCTGCCGCCGTCACCCGGTCGATGAAGCGGCGCACCAGCGTGACGATGCCGAATTCGTCCACCGCCCGCATGTCGTAGAGTTCAAAGCGGCGATCGAGCAGCTTCTCGCCCTCGTCGCGGTCGACCGAGCGCAAGCCGATCAGGCAGACATTTTCAGGATCCACCGTCACATCGAGCGGCGGGTAATAGCCGTCAAAACCCGCCTCGCCGGTCAGATAGGCCAGCGGCGTGCCGTGCAGATTGCCGCTTTCGGTCGTCTCCAGCGTGTGAAAGTCGGGATGAGCATCGAGCCACAGCACGAAGAGCGGTTTGCCCGCCGCTTTTGCCGCCCTGGCGACGCCGGCAATTGAACCCGCCGAAAGGGAATGGTCGCCGCCCATGAAGACGGGGATGGCGTCCCTTGCCGCTGATGAAGCGGCCTCGGTGAGGCTGCCGATCCAACCGGCGATTTCAGCCAGATCGTGAAGCTTGCCGTTCTTGTGTTCTGGTACGTCAACGGGCCTGCCGGTCAGATTGCCCTTGTCGGAAACATCATAATCAAGGGCTGCCACGGCTTCGCGGATACCGGCGGTACGCAGCGCATCCGGCCCCATCACGCAGCCTGCCTGGCTGGCGCCTGCCTGAACCGGCACACCCATGAAGACGCAATGACGCGGCAGCTCGGACTGCTTTCCCGCGCGTGCCAGTTCCGCTCTTGCCATTCCGGCTGCCATGTTTCCTCCCGAACGCCCGAAGTATTGGTTGCCCACCATCGGGCCGTTGCAGCCTTTATTGCCGCCGAAAGCGGAAGCTGATAGATGAAAAAGTGCGCAAAATGGGAAGATAGCTTTTCTTATTGCATAGGAGATAAGGCAAAATGGATAATCTTGACGATCGCCTGATCGCCCTGCTGCGCCGCAATGGCCGCGAGGCCGTGGCCAATCTGGCCGCAAGCCTCGGCGTTTCACGAACGACCGTGCGCCACCACATGACCCGTCTGGAGAGGGAAGGCCGCATTCTCGGCTATACGGTGACCTTGCGCGAGGATGCGATCCCCCGCGGCATCCGGGCACTGACCATGATCGCCATCGAGGGCCACCGCGCCGATCTTGTCACCGCCCGGCTTTACCGGTTGAGCGCCGTGCAGCTGATCCACGCCACCAATGGCAAGTGGGATCTGGTAGCCGAACTGCGGACCGAAACGATCGAGGAAATTGACGCCGCACTTACCCGCATGCGCGAGATCGAGGGAATTGCCGCGAGCGAGACCAGCATCCTGCTCGCCACCCGCCATCCTTCATCCCTGCGGGTATAAAACCTACTCCGCCTCGAATTCGAGCAGCAGGTCCTTGGCTTCCACCGCAGCGCCCGGCTGTACGTGGATGGCAGAGACGACCCCCTTGCGGTCGGCATGAATTGCCGTTTCCATCTTCATCGCCTCGATGGAGAACAGCACATCGCCGGGATTGACCGACGCGCCCGCCTTGACGGCGACGCTGGCAATCGTGCCCGGCATGGGAGAACCCACCTGATCGGCATTGCCATCCTCGGCCTTGCGCTGCTTGGCAACCTTCGAGGCGACGGCCCGGTTGGGTACACGGGTGGTGCGCGGCTGGCCGTTCAGTTCAAAGAAGACCTTTACCTCGCCCTCGTCACTGGTTTCGCCGATCGCCTGCAGTCGGATTTCCAGCGTCTTGCCGGGATCGATCTCCACCGAAATCTGGTCCTG
>JAGRLQ010000268.1:1081-2288 GCA_020441735.1 Nitratireductor sp. | reverse complement strand
TAGACGCGGTGGCGGCCCATATAGTCGAGGAAGACCTTGGGATACATCAGATAGCCGCAAAGATCCTCGTCATCGATCCTGAAACCCTCGAGTTCCTCGGAAAGATCGGTACGTGTCTTTTCAAGGTCGGTCGGTTCCATGTCGGCGCCGGGCCTGGTGGTGATCGGCTTGTCGCCTTTCAGCACCTTCTTCTGCAGCGCCTCCGGCCAACCGCCCGGCGGCTGGCCCAGATTGCCCTTCATCATGTCGACGACGGAGTCGGGGAAGGAGATTTCCTTGTCCGGGTCTTCCACATCGGCCCGGCTGATCCCCTGCGCGACCATCATCAGCGCCNNNNGTCGCCCACCACCTTGGAGGACGGCGTCACCTTGACGATATCGCCGAACATCTGGTTGACGTCGGCATAGGCCTTGGCGACCTCGTGCCAGCGTTCTTCAAGGCCGAGGCTTTTTGCCTGTGCCTTCAGATTGGTGAACTGACCACCCGGCATTTCATGCAGATAGACTTCCGAGGCCGGTGCTGCGAGCCCGCTTTCGAACGCCGCATATTGCTGGCGCACCTGCTCCCAGTAATCGGACATCTCCCGAACCGCGCCGATGTCGATACCGGTATCGCGATCCGTATGGCGCAATGCCTCGACAATGGCCCCGAAACAGGGCTGCGACGTGCCGCCGGAAAAGGCATCCATCGCCGCATCGACGCAATCAACACCTGCAGCACTCGCTGCCAGAATGGTGGCGCCCGCAATGCCGCTGGTATCGTGGGTGTGGAAGTGGACCGGCAGGCCGGTTTCCTCCTTCAGTGCCCGGATCAGGTCATAGGCTGCCGGCGGCTTCAACAGCCCTGCCATGTCCTTCAGGCCAAGAATGTGGGTACCCGCATCCTTCAGTTCGCGGGCCATCTTCACATAGTAGTCGAGATTGTATTTCGGCCGGCCAGGATCGAGAATGTCGCCGGTATAGCAGATCGCCGCTTCGCAGATCTTGCCGGTTTCCAATACCGCGTCGATGGCGACGCGCATGTTTTCGACCCAGTTGAGGGAATCAAAGACACGGAAGACATCCACCCCGGTCTTTGCCGCCTGATCGACGAACTTGACCACCACATTGTCGGGATAGTTGGTGTAGCCGACGCCGTTGGAGGCGCGCAGCAGCATCTGCGTCAGCAGGTTGGGCATGCGCTCGCGCAGGTCGCGCAGCCGCTGCCA
>JAGRLQ010000268.1:0-1073 GCA_020441735.1 Nitratireductor sp. | reverse complement strand
GGGCATTCCTGCAGGAAGCGGTAGGAAACATCGAACGTCGCTCCGCCCCAGCATTCCACCGAGAAAAGCTGCGGCAGGTTGTGGGCATAGGCAGGCGCCGCGTTGACCATGTCGATGGAGCGCATGCGCGTTGCCAGCAGCGACTGGTGACCATCGCGCATGGTCGTGTCGGTCATCAGAAGCTGCTTTTGCGCCAGCATCCAGTCGGCAACCGCCTGCGGACCTTTTTCCTCCAGCAGGTTGCGCACGCCCGATGGCGGCGCGTCTGCCCGGAGTTTCGGCGCACGCGGCACTTCCAGCGCGCCTTCGTGACCGGTTGCCGGCAGCGGTTTGCTCTTGGTCTCCGGATGCCCGTTAACGGAAATGTCCGCGATATAGGTGAGGATTTTCGTCGCCCGGTCGCGCCGCTTTTTGAACTGGAAGAGTTCCGGCGTCGTGTCGATGAACTTCGTCGTATAAGAATTATCGAGAAAGGTCGGATGCTTGAGCAGGTTCTCGACAAAGGCGATGTTGGTCGAAACACCACGAATGCGGAACTCTCGCAACGAGCGGTCCATGCGGGCAATGGCCATTTCCGGCGTCTGCGCCCAGGCAGTGACCTTCACCAGCAGCGAATCGTAATAGCGCGTGATCACCGCACCCGAATAGGCCGTGCCGCCATCGAGCCGAATGCCCATGCCGGTTGCCGAGCGGTNNAGCGGTAGGCGGTGATGCGGCCATAATCCGGCACGAAGTTGTTCTGGGGATCTTCCGTCGTCACCCGGCACTGCAGCGCATGGCCGTTGAGAACGATATCCTTCTGGGTTTCCGCCCCCGTTGCCTCGGCAATCGTCCTGCCTTCGCAAATCAGGATCTGCGCCCGCACGATGTCGATGCCGGTGACCTCCTCGGTCACGGTATGCTCGACCTGTACGCGCGGATTGACTTCGATGAAGTAGAAAGCGCCAGTGTCCATGTCCATCAGGAACTCGACCGTGCCGGCGCACTGATAGCCCACATGGCGGCAGATCTTCAGCCCGAGTTCGCAGAGTTCCTCGCGCTGCTCCTGGGTCAGATAGGGCGCTGGCGCGCGC
>JAGRLQ010000267.1 GCA_020441735.1 Nitratireductor sp. | reverse complement strand
TGTAGACGAGGCTTTCGAGGATCTTCGGCAGGGTGATGCGCTTCATGTGTGGGCAAAGGTTGCACGGCTTTATGAACTCGACGCCCTTTGCCTGTTCCTCGATGTTGGAGGCCATGGAGCATTCGGTGACCAGCAGTACTTTCGAGCCGGGCTTCTGGTTGGTGGCGTATTCGATCATGCCCGAGGTCGAACCGGCATAGTCGGCGACCTTGACCACGGAAGGGTGGCACTCGGGATGGGCGATGATCTGGATCGCCGGATCGGCCTTCTTGTATTCGAGCAGTTCGTCGGCGGTGAAGCGCTCATGCACCTCGCAATGGCCTTTCCAGGTGAGGATTTTCTTTTTCGTCTGTTTGGCAACATTCTGGGCCAGATATTCGTCGGGAATGCAGAACACGGTGTCCGACTCGAAACTCTCGACGACACGCACGGCGTTGGAGGAGGTGCAGCAGATATCGGTTTCGGCCTTCACATCGGCAGAGGTGTTCACATAGGTGACAATCGGAACACCCGGATTGGCCTCGCGCAGCAGGCGTACATCGGCGCCGGTGATCGACTCCGACAGGGAGCAGCCGGCCTTCATGTCGGGAATCAGGACCGTCTTTTCCGGGTTCAGCAGTTTCGAGGTTTCGGCCATGAAGTGCACGCCGCACTGAATGATAATTTCCTCGTCAACCAGTGTCGCCTCGCGGGCAAGCTGCAGCGAGTCGCCGGAAATGTCGGCAACGCAGTGAAAGATTTCCGGCGTCTGGTAATTGTGCGCCAGAATGACCGCGCCGCGCTCCTTCTTCAGCTTGTTGATCAAGTAGACATACGGCGCGTGGATCGGCCACTCGATCTCGGGAATGTGGTGTTTGACCTTCTCGTAGAGCGGCGCGGTCGCCTTGGCGATGGCCTTGGTGTAGGTCAGGTCCGGCATGTCGATCGTGCCGAAACGCTCCAGCGCGGTCTTGCTTTTCGATTTGCGGGCGCGCTTTGCGGTACCGGTCTCAGTTGCAAGAGCCATGATCGACCTCCTGTCTTGTTCGACCAGCAGACCTTGAAGTCTTCGGTCCGGCATCGCAGCCGTCATTCCCCTGGAGCGTTTCCATTCCTCTCCGAGTCATGCAAACACTCCGCCAATTCATTTTCGCAATTCCGGACGGAAAACCGGTTCCCACTTTTCCTGGAATTGCTTCACACCACTTATGCTCAAAGTGAGTATAATAGTGGCGAAAAAACATGCCTGCGAACAGGCCCTTCTTATGTAGGAAATATTCGCCCTCCCTTCAAGAAGAAACAGGGCCTTCGAAAAAAGCGGGGCAAGCCTGCAGCGTATCAATCCTGTGAAAGCGCCAGGCAGGAACGGCGCCGCACCGGCAACACGACCATTGCGCCAGAACGGTAGATGCCGGCAACCCAGCCGCTTCCTTCCTGTGAGGTGAGCGTGGCCAGGGAACCATTGGCACTCAGTATCCTTGCACTATCTTCAAGATGCACCGGATCGAACCCGCCGGGAAACCAGGCCAGCACTGCATCGGAAGGTTCGGCAAGGCGGGTGATGGTGGCGACGATGATGAGCCACACCAGCAACAATCCCGTGGAAATGATGAGGAAGCGCAACATTCCGAACACGCCGCGGACAGGCTCAGTAGTCATAAACGTGCTCCAGGCGCACCGGCCCCTGCTCGAAGGCCCGCAGCAAATCCGCCAGAACCGCAACGCGGGTTTCGATCAACAGCCGGTTGCCGGGAAAGCCGTCGCGCCCGACAGAGGTGATCAGCGTTGCACCCTCGGGAAGTTCCGGCGCATTGGCGCTGGCAATCGCCGTGATCATGATGTCGTTATTGCCGGCGATCTCGGCCACATTGCCACCGGCTCGGGCGATCGCCTGAAGGATCCGCGTATAAACGCGGTATCGCGGAGTTTCGATTATGACATGCTGAGGCGTGGTATCGATCACATCGACGTCGTTCATGGCGGCAAGTTCTGAAGGCAGCATGCCGGTGACAACGGTGCGGATGCGCAGTTGCGCCTGCCCGGCGGCTGCAACCGCATTGGCAATGACACCGGCATAGGCAGCTTTCGCCTTCCACTCGCCACCCAGTGCGAGGCGCCGTTCCCAGCCCCGGACCGGCATGGCCAGCGGCTGCGCCCACAATTCAGCCGAGGATTTTCGAAAATCGTACTTGTACCACGGGGTCTGCTCGAGGAAGTTCCCGTAATCCTCAGCCATCATGGCGGCGTAGTGGTCCTGTGGCGACTTTTCCCCACCCCGCAGAATGGCAAACAGGCGTCCGAGCGTTTCCTCGTAAAGTGCTTTCATGAGCATTTCGAAGGTGAAGCTCACTCCAATAACGTGGATGGTTGCCCGTGTGTTGAAATCGCCGGCGCCGTGCTCACCTGCCTTGCGATTCAAGGCACATGCCGAAGACCAGAAGCCGCCGATGCTTGAGAGATAGCCGAAGCGATATTCGTCGCCGGTCTTCAGCACCTCGGCAAGACCCTGATAGGCATAGACGATGTGCCATTCGGGATAGGTCAGAAACGAATTGGCCTCGGCACGCTGAAATTCCAGATCGGTGATCTGAGGCTGATAGTCCTGCTGGTTTTCTTCGCCCTGGCAAAACAGTTCGATATACCCCACCGGCACAAGCAGCAGCACAACGATCAGCAGCAGGGCAGCAACAAGCCTGACGACAATGCGCAACAGCCGTCTCACCGGGCTATTTCCGGTCCAGAAACCAGGCGGAGAAGACAGCAAACCCGCCAAGCGCCAGATGCGGAAGGTTGGCGAGGATCTTGAAGGTGAAATCGAGGTCCTGAATGCCGTAATTGATGATGCCGAGATCCAGGAAGCCGGAACCGGTCGCCAGTCCCAGAAGGCCGTCGGCGAAATAAAGCCCGCCGAAATATTTCAGGAAGGCTCGCGAGGCATTGTTCGACAAAAAGGCGGCAATGCCAGCCCAGATGGCGGAGAAAAGATGCAGAAGGTCATCATAGATATCGAGCGCGAAAATGCCGAAGGAACGGCCCTGCTCGTCGGTAAGGCCGGGCACATAGTTGAGCGCTGCAGCGCCAAGCAATACGACGAGATAGCCCGCGGCTATGATCTGCAATCTGGTCATGAATATCTCCTGCCGCCGGGCTACAGCCTGGCCATGTAGCGGTCCCACATCAGGTTGGTGAAAACAAGGTCCGGATCGATTTCGCGTTTGGCGGCAACGAATTCGCCAGCCCTCGGGTAGGAACGGATAAATTGTCTGTCCGTCGCATGAAGCCGGTATGGCAGATAGTAGGCGCCCCCCATGCCGATCACCCGTTCGATAAGCGCCGATGTCATGCGCGCCATGTCGGCCTCGCCGCGCACCGTCATTTCCTGAGAAAACAGCATGACGGCTGCAATGCGCGGTGTCGACGCATAGTTCAGCCAGCTTTCGCGATCGGTGTCGACATACCTCAGCGTGATATTGAGAAGCTCCTGATAGGAGGAAGGAATTACCTCCTGGCAGGCGGTTATGAAATCGGCGAAACGCTCCGGCGCCACGAAATACTCATGCAGGATATCGGTTCGTGTGGGATCGCGATCGTCGAGCGTTATTACCGGTTCGTTGATCAGGCTGTTGCGGGTCACCTCCCCGCCGCCGACAGCCGGGCCGATCTCAGTCTCCAGATACCAGCGGCCACGCTTGACCCTGTCCGAGCCGGGCTGCGCACGGAATACATGACGGGCGGTCCTGGAGAGAAAACCGGAGCCGGAGGCTGCCGGCAGGTCCGATTGGTCTTCCACCGGTTTGTATGTGATGAGCAGGCCATCCTCGAAGAAACCGTCGATTGTCACATCCAGCCTGCCATAGGCCATTTCGATTGCCGGGTCTTCGGCAAGTTCCTTGATGAAGCGGGTTCCCAGTTCCCTGCCCGGAAGCTTTGTGTATTCCGGTTTCAGCCGCCGGTTCGGTACCATCTCCATCTCCAGATCGATGATGGCGCCGGTCAGTCCGTATCCGCCCATGGTCATGTTGAACAGGTCGCGGTTTTCGGTGCGCGAACAGGTCAACACCTCGCCGCCGGCATTCATCAGCCGCAGGGAGCGCACGGTGGAGCCGAACCCGCTGTGGGGCACCGGCCAGCCATGGGCGTTGACGCAAAACGTGCTGGCAACCCCGAAATCGTTGTTGGACTGCATGACCTTCGGAGAAAAGCCGATCGGGTCCAGATGACCGATGACCTGCGACCAGCGCACGCCGGCAGGAACGCGGCAGATGCTATTAGCCGTATCTGGTTCGAGATAGTTCTGATCGAGGGTTACCGCCGTGGCATCCTTTGCAAGGCTCTGCCCGCCCATGGAATGCCTGGCGGCGTGAACAACGAATGGGCGCCGGTCGGTCTTTGCCTCGCTCAGTTCCCTTCGCAGCATGGCAATGAAGGCATCGTCGGCATTTTCCTTCACCACGATGTGCTTTTGAACTGGCGTGGGATTCAACTGACTGGCGTCATCGAGAAGCGTTTTGCCCGTCGGCGCAACCGGAAGACCGAGGCCTGCGGGAATATCCTCTTTCATCCAGTAGCGGGTGGTCAGCCCCCCGGCCAGGGCACCGCCTCCCGCCAGCAACGCACGCCGCGTGAACTTTCCCATGCCGCCTCCCGAATCGCCATAATTGCGTCGATGAGAATCTTATTGGCCGCTCGACCTAAAACAACCTTTAACTGAAAGGGTATAATCAGCGCATCAGCTTCAGGGAGATGTACCATGAGACGCTTTTTCAAGATAACCGGATTGGTCATCCTTCTGGTGTGCCTTGTTCCCGCCGGTTTCTGGATCGCTGCACAGATGCGCGAAAGCCAGCCGGCAAGCGCGCTGAGGCCGGAAAACGGGCAGTTCGTCGAAACTGCAGGAGGCCGCATCCATGTTTCCGTCTGGGGGACTCCGGATGCCCGGCCCGTGCTGATGACCCATGGCATGGCTGCCTGGGGCGGCCTGTGGGAGGATACCGCACAACTGCTTGCCGGGCGCGGTTACCGGGTAATTGCCATGGACCTTGCGCCATTCGGGTTTTCTGACCGCTCGGATGGCGATTTTTCCCGCAGCCACCAGGCGGAGCGGCTCAACCAGTTGGCACAGGCGCTGAACCTCGAGGACTATATCCTCGTCGGCCACTCCTATGGCGGTGGTGTTGCGCTGGAAGCTGCCGTGAGGGATTCAGAACGGATGGCAGGCCTGGTGCTGATCTGCCCGGTGGTCAAGCTCATCGATGGTTCCTTCGACCCGGCATCTGAAAAGGTTCCGGCCGTGCTCAACATTCCCGTCATCACCGACATGCTGGTCGCCTCGACCATCGGCAATCCACTTCTGACGGGTACGCTCACCAAACGCTTCATGCATCGCAAGGAAGGCTTGAGCGACCGCGATGTTGCCATCCTGCAGCAGCCGATGCCGCGAGAAGGGAATGGCAAAGCGATGATTGCCTGGCTGAAGCAGTTCCTGACCGAAGGGGCTGCTCCCCTGTCACGGCACCGAGAAGCCGTTGCCGGTCTCAACCTGCCTGTTACCCTGATCTGGGGAGAAGAGGACACCGTTACCCCGATCGCGCTGGGCGAGGAACTGGCAACAATCGTGGCGCCACAGGCTTTCCATCGACTGGAAAACACCGGCCACATGCCGCAACTTGAAGACAGGGAAGCATTCGGCCGCATTCTGGGCGATGCGCTCGATGTGCTAACCGCCAGCAGCGGATCTGCCGAGGGCCGGTAGCGGGAACCGGTTTCATCGGCCCGTCTTCGCAAATGCGAGCGCCGGCCCTGCTGCAATGCATGCCTCTTAAGCAAGGCTGAACGCAGCTTTCAGTTTTGCTTGCTTGACCGTCATACCATGCGCCGTCATAGAGGTACCTTTCTCCATTTTACTGCGGTAGCCCAATGACCAGTTCCCAGAACGCGAAAGCTCCTTCCCTTCCCTGGCTTCTCATCATCTGCGGCTGCCTGATCGCCATGATGACCTTCGGGCCGCGCTCGGCGATGGGGTTCTTTCAGCTTCCGATGATCGAATTGCGCGGATGGGACCGCACCACCTTCGGTCTGGCAATCGCAATCCAGAACCTGGCCTGGGGTGCGGGTCAGCCCTTCTTCGGTGCCATCTCTGACAAGTACGGCACCTGGCGGGTGCTCGCCGCGGGAGCTGTTTCCTATACGCTTGGGCTTTACCTGATGTCGATTGCCGACGCTCCCTGGCTGCTGCATCTGTCGGCGGGTCTGCTGGTGGGACTGGGGATTGCAGCGGGTTCCTTCACCATTGTCATGGCGGCGTTTGCCCGAAACGTTTCGCCGGAAAACCGCACCTTCGTCTTCGGCCTCGGCACGGCGGCGGGGTCAGCCGGCATGGCGCTGTTCTCGCCGCTGACGGTTGCCCTGATCGCCCAGTTCGGCTGGCAGGACACGCTGGTCTGGCTTGCAGCCCTGATGATGGTGATCCCGCTTCTTGCCATTCCGCTGGTCGGCAATGCTGCCAGCAGCGGGGCTTCCTCCAGAGAGATGGAACAGACAATCGGCGAAGCGCTGCGCGAAGCGGTGGGCCATCAAAGCTACCTGATGCTGGTCGCCGGTTTTTTCGTTTGTGGCTTTCAGGTTGCCTTCATCACCGCGCATTTTCCCGCCTATCTGAAGGATATCGGTATCGATGCCTATTGGGCGGGCATCTCGCTGATGCTGATCGGCCTTCTCAACATCGTCGGCTCACT
>JAGRLQ010000031.1 GCA_020441735.1 Nitratireductor sp. | reverse complement strand
GCAGGTCGCGCTGCACGCCCTCGCGTGACACGCCGCCCGAAACACGGCTTTCACCAACGGCAATCTTGTCGATTTCGTCGAGAAACACGATGCCGTTTTCCTCGACCGTCTGGACCGCCTCGCTTACCACCTGTTCCTGATCAAGCATTTTGTCTGATTCGTCCTCGACCAGGATTTCATAGGATTCAGCCACGGTCGTCTTGCGCTTCTTGGTGCGCCCGCCAAAGGCTTTACCCATGATGTCGTTGAGGTTCAGGACGCCGATCTGTCCGCCGGGCATTCCAGGAATATCCATGCCACCGCCGAGCGGGCTGGATGTATCGGCAACCTCGATCTCGATTTCCTTGTCGTCCAGTTCGCCATCGCGAAGTTTCTTGCGGAAAGAGTCGCGCGTTGCCGGGCTTGCCGTGTTGCCCACCAGCGCATCGAGCACCCGCTCCTCGGCTGCCAGATGCGCCTTGGCCTTCACTTCCTCGCGCTTGCGTTCCTTGACGAGCTGAATACCGACCTCGATCAGATCGCGGATGATCTGCTCCACATCGCGGCCCACATAGCCGACTTCTGTGAACTTGGTGGCCTCCACCTTGATGAAGGGTGCATTGGCGAGTTTCGCCAGCCGGCGTGATATCTCCGTTTTGCCGACCCCTGTCGGCCCGATCATCAGAATGTTCTTTGGCAAAACCTCCTCGCGCATCGCACCTTCAAGCTGCTGACGCCGCCAGCGATTTCGCAGTGCGATGGCAACCGCACGCTTTGCGTCTTTCTGGCCGATAATGTGCCGGTCGAGTTCCGAAACGATTTCGCGCGGGGAAAAATTGGTCATGCAATGCACCTGTCTTGAAGTATCACAAATGTTGTAGGCGGCAGCGCGAAAAACTCAGCTCGCCGAATCCATGCTCTCAACGACCAGGCTGTCGTTGGTGTAGATGCAGATGCTGGCGGCAATCTCCATCGCCTTGCGGGCAATTGCTTCGGCATCCAGTTTCTGGTCGGCCAGTGCACGGGCGGCGGCCAGCGCATAATTCCCGCCGGAACCGATTGCCATCACTCCGCCTTCGGGCTCCAGCACATCGCCATTGCCGGTCACGCACAGCGTTACATCCTTGTCGGCAACCAGCATCATGGCTTCCAGATTGCGCAGATACTTGTCGGTCCGCCAGTCCTTGGCGAGTTCCACACAAGCCCGCATCAACTGATCGGGGTATTGTTCAAGTTTCTTTTCCAGCCGGTCGAGCAGGGTAAAGGCATCGGCCGTCGCGCCAGCAAATCCGGTCAGCACCTGACCATCCTTGCCGATCCGCCGCACCTTGCGGGCATTGCCCTTCATCACCGTATTGCCGAGGGAGACCTGGCCGTCACCGGCAATCACCACCTTGCCGCCTTTCCTGACGGTGACGATGGTGGTGCCGTAAATCGTTTCCGGGCGATGGTTTTCAATCATGCTTTCTCTCCAGTGTCGCCCTTATGTATGCGTTTTGAATGGGGTTGCAACCTGCCGTGGGTTCCCCCTGTTATGGCTTTCGTAACGTTGCGATGGTATAGCCGCCCGGTACATTATCAGTTGCAGAGTTACAGGTTCGACGGAATCCGCCATGGCAAATCCGGCCAAACGCAGCGCCAAGCTGTCACGCAAGACCAATGAGACCGATATCCGCGTGGAGATCAACCTCGACGGAACCGGCAAATACGATGTCGAGACCGGCGTCGGCTTTTTCGATCACATGCTGGAGCAGCTGTCGCGCCATTCGCTGATCGACATGAAAGTCCGCGCAGCAGGCGATCTGCATATCGATGATCACCACACGGTGGAGGATACCGGCATTGCGCTTGGTCAGGCAATCGCGAAAGCCCTTGGCGAAAGAAAGGGCATTACCCGCTATGCTTCCATCGATCTTGCCATGGACGAGACGCTGACCCGCGCTGCACTCGATGTTTCCGGCCGGCCTTATCTCATATGGCAGGTGGTTTTCTCGCGGCCGAAAATCGGTTCCTTCGATACCGAACTGGTGCGGGAATTCTTCCAGGCACTGGCCCAGAATGCCGGCATCACCCTGCATGTCACCAACCACTATGGCGACAACAACCACCATATCGCCGAAACCTGTTTCAAGGCGGTGGCGCGTGCGCTGAGGACGGCAATCGAGACCGATCCGCGCCAGAAGGATGCCGTGCCTTCGACCAAGGGCACGCTGACGGTCTGACAGTATCGGCCCGCAGCATCAAACACCTTCCATTTAAACAACACACGCTCTAAACAGGCCGCTGACGATACCGTTTCAAGGTGTTCGGCATGGCCGTTTATGAAGTCTACATACCCCCAGCGGACCGGGCCGGCGGTGAACCTGCCCGTAATGCACGCTATGTGGCGGACCGGGCATCGGTTTTGGCGCTGATCTTCCCCTTTGTCTGGCTGCTCTGGCACCGGCTTTGGTTCTGGCTTGCCGCCTATGTGCTGGTCGCCTTCTTTCTCAGTGCGCTGGGGACCACCAGCCTGGCCGTTATCGGTGCTGCGCTGACCTTCCTGCCGGGTCTCTACATTTATCTTGAAGGCCCGAACATGATCGCAGACAAGCTCGAACTGCAGGGCTGGCGGCTGGCTGGTCTGGTCGAGGCGGTAAACGAGGATGCCGCCACCGCCCGTTTCCTCGAACGCGTCGAAACCGTGCCGGGGATGTTGCAGGAAGATGCACTGCAAACGAAATTGCAGCCGGTGACCGCCCAAAGGCCCGTTTTGCAGCATGCCGCTACGACCGATCGTCCCGAATTCGGACTGTTTGCGGAAGACTGACAGCATGAAGACAGCCATCATCGACTACGGATCGGGCAATCTCCATTCCGCCGCCAAGGCTTTTGAGCGCGCGGTGCACGATCATGGCCTTGCCATGAAAGTGGAGGTGACTGCGGACGCCGAAAGCGTGCGCTCTGCCGATCGCGTCGTTTTGCCGGGCGTCGGAGCCTTTGCCGATTGCCGCGCCGGGCTTGATGCTGTTGCCGGCATGGTCGATGCACTTCATGAGGTGGTGATCAAAAAGGGCCGCCCTTTTCTCGGCATCTGCGTTGGTACGCAGTTGATGGCCGAACGCGGCATGGAAAAAACCGTTACGCCGGGCTTTGGCTGGATCGGCGGCGATGTGGTGCGGATCGAACCCTCTGACCCGGAACTCAAGATTCCGCAGATCGGCTGGAACACGCTGGAAGTGCGCCGGGAGCATCCCCTCCTTGCTGGCATTCCCACCGGGCCCGAGGGCTGGCATGCCTATTTCGTTCATTCCTACCATATCGCCGCAACCCGGCCGGAAGAGCTGATCGCCACCACCGACTACGGCGGTCCGGTTACGGCCATTGTTGGCCGTGACAACATGGTGGGAACGCAGTTCCACCCGGAAAAGAGCCAGAAACTGGGCCTGGCGCTGATCGCCAATTTTCTGGAGTGGAAGCCTTGAAGAAGAAAATCCTTTTTCCCGCAATCGACCTCAAGGATGGCGAATGCGTGCGCCTGAAGCTCGGCGATATGGATCAGGCAACCGTCTACAACGCCGATCCTGCCGCCCAGGCAAAAGCCTTTGACGATCAGGGCTTCGACTGGCTGCATGTAGTGGATCTCAACGGTGCCTTTGCCGGTGAAAGCGTCAATGGCGCGGCAGTGGAAGCAATCCTCAAGGCAACGGACAATCCGGTGCAGCTCGGCGGTGGGATTCGTACGCTGGAACACATCGAGGCCTGGCTTGCCAAAGGCCTGACCCGTGTCATTCTGGGTACGGTCGCCGTGCGCGATCCCGGCCTGGTGTTCGAAGCCTGCACCCATTTTCCCGGCCACATTGCCGTCGGTATCGATGCCAAGGGCGGCAAGGTGGCGGTGGAAGGCTGGGCGGAAGCAAGCGAGCTCGGCGTCATTGAACTGGCGAAAAAGTACGAGGATGCCGGCGTTTCGGCGATCATCTATACCGATATCGACCGCGACGGCGTGCTGACCGGCATCAACTGGAAGAAGACCATCGCTCTTGCCGATGCCGTGTCGATTCCCGTGATCGCCTCCGGCGGACTTGCCTCCATTGACGATGTGAAGCGGATGCTGGAACCCGACTGCGCGCGGCTCGAAGGCGCAATCACCGGCCGCGCATTGTATGACGGCAGACTGGATCCGGCGGAGGCACTGGCTGTTTTGAAAGGGAGCGCATCGTGACCCTCAAGGCCCGCGTTATCCCCTGTCTCGATGTGAAAGATGGCCGCGTCGTCAAGGGTGTTTCCTTTGTCGATCTGATCGATGCGGGCGATCCGGTGGAAGCTGCCAAGGCCTATGATGCCGCCGGTGCCGACGAACTGACATTCCTCGACATCACCGCTTCTTCGGATAACCGCTCGATCATTTTCGATGTGGTGACCCAAACTGCCGAACACTGCTTCATGCCGCTGACGGTCGGCGGTGGCGTGCGCGAGATTGCCGACATTCGCAAGCTGCTGCAGGCTGGTGCCGACAAGGTTTCGATCAACACCGCTGCCGTCAAGCGGCCGGAGTTCGTTGCCGAGGCAGCCTACAAGTTCGGCGACCAGTGCATTGTCGTTGCCATCGATGCCAAGCGGGTTTCAGGCGAGGGCGAAACACCGCGCTGGGAAATCTTCACCCATGGCGGTCGCACGCCCACCGGCATCGATGCCGTCGAATTCGCCCGCAAGGTGGTGTCTCTGGGCGCCGGCGAAATCCTGCTCACTTCCATGGATCAGGACGGTCAGAAGACCGGCTATGACATCGAACTGACGCGCACGATTGCCGATGCCGTTCCGGTTCCCGTTATCGCTTCCGGCGGCGTGGGCACACTCGATCACATGGTGGCGGGTATTCGCGACGGCCATGCGGGCGCGGTGCTTGCCGCCTCGATTTTCCATTTCGGCACCTATACGATAGGCGAAGCCAAGCAGCATATGCAGGCAGCCGGAATTCCGGTAAGACTCGACACGGATTAGGCAATTACCCGCAGCCGACAGCAAATGCGGTTGAGACGGGCGCAGAACAGGCAGGGGCAGGACAATCGTGGCAAGGTTCACCCTCAACACCCTTGAAAAGACCATTGCAGAGCGCGCCGCTGTCAGCGATGGCTCTTCCTATACGGCAACACTGATTTCCTGCGGCATTGAAAAATGCGCCCAGAAACTGGGTGAGGAAGCGGTGGAAGCAGCCATTGCAGCCGCCGTGCGCGACCGTTCGCAACTGACCAAGGAGGCTGCCGATGTCATGTACCATCTTCTGGTGGTTCTTCATGCGGCAGGCATTCCGCTCAAGGAAGTAACCGGCGAACTGGAGCGCCGAACCGGCATGTCGGGTCTGGCGGAAAAGGCCTCGCGCCCCGCTCCGGCAAAACCTGCCGCCAAATCCCGCAAAAGGACTTCGGCGAAGAAATGAGCGGGCTGGCTGACAGGCGCATCCATCAAAACCAGCGCGCTTTGATGAAAGCCATTCGCCGCGGGTCGACCGTAACCCAGGATGCATTCTGGGCACCGCGCAATCCGGAAAAGCGGGTCAGCCCGTTTCTGACCTTCTCTGCCGAGGAATGGTCAAAATTCCGCGCCGATACCCCCATGACGCTGACCGAAAAGGAAATCGACCGCCTCAGGTCGCTCAACGACCCGGTTTCCATGGATGAGGTCACCAGGATCTACCTGTCCCTGTCCCGTCTGCTGTCTGCTCATTGCGAATCAACAATCCAGCTGTTCAAGCAGCGGGCACGCTTCCTGACGCTGCGTGGCCAGAAGACCCCGTTCATCATTGGGGTTGCCGGATCGGTTGCCGTAGGAAAGTCCACCGTTGCCAGACTGTTGAAGGAACTGCTGGCCCGCTGGCCGTCCAACCCGAAGGTCGAACTGGTCACGACCGATGGTTTTCTGTTTCCGAATTCGACGCTCAGAAGGCGCCGGCTGATGAACCGCAAGGGCTTTCCCGAAAGCTATGATTCGACGGCACTGCTTGAGTTCCTGTCATCCATGAAGGCTGGTGAACCGGAGGTCTCCGCGCCGCTTTATTCCCACCTGACCTATGATGTGCTCAAAGGCGAACACCGCACCATCAAGCGCCCGGATATCCTGATCTTCGAGGGCATCAACGTCCTGCAGTCCAGGGAATTGCCGAAGGCCGGACGTTCGGTACCGTTCATTTCCGACTTTTTCGACTTCTCGATCTACATCGATGCCGATGAGCGCGACATCGAGCGCTGGTATATCGAACGGTTCATGGACCTGCGTGAAACCTCCTTTACCAACCCGAAATCCTTCTTTCATCGCTATTCGAAACTGTCGGAAGATGCAGCCTATGCCATCGCCCAGGGGCTTTGGGACAACATCAACTCGATCAACCTGCATGAAAACATCCTGCCCACGCGGCCTCGCGCAGATCTCGTTCTGCGCAAGGGGCCGGACCATCTGATCGAACGCGTAGCGCTGCGCAGACTGTAGTAACAAGCCATCCTCAAGGGCGAGCCACAGCTTGCAGTTGCTCAGGCCCTTTCTATTGCCAACAGAACGGGAAACCGCAGGTTAACCAATTCCTGCGAGGGTGCAGCCTGTAACGCGCTGCCCTGACGGCAGCCGCGCAGAGGGTGGTTTCCGGCCAATGACGAAGCTGATTATCCAGATACCCTGTCTCAACGAAGCCGAGACCCTTGCCGTGGCGCTCGAAAGCCTGCCGCGCGAGGTCGAGGGATTCAACGAGGTGGAATGGCTGATCATCGATGATGGTAGCACCGACAGCACGGTGGAGGTCGCGCTGGCCTGCGGCGTCGATCATGTGGTCCGCCACACCCGTAACCGGGGGCTGGCGCGTGCCTTCATGACCGGCATCAATGCCTGCATCGAGCGCGGCGCCGATGTCATCGTCAATACCGATGCGGATAATCAATACAACGCAGCCGACATTCCCAGCCTGACGGCCCCGATCCTTGAACACAAGGCGGAAATGGTGATCGGCGCCCGCCCGATCAGCGAAACCGACCATTTCTCGCCGATGAAGAAATTCCTGCAGAAGCTCGGCAGCTGGGTCGTGCGGGTAACGAGCCGCACCGATGTCGCGGACGCGCCGAGCGGCTTCCGCGCCATGTCGCGGGCAGCAGCACAGCAATTCATGGTCTTCAACGAATATACCTACACGCTGGAAACCATCATCCAGGCCGGCCAGAAGAACATGCAGATCGTGTCGGTTCCGATTCGAACCAACGAGGATCTGAGACCTTCGCGGCTGGTAAAGAGCATTGCCTCCTATGTGCGCCGCTCGATCCTGACCATCTTCCGGATTTTCGTCATCTATCGTCCGGCAAGGGTTTTCGGCGGGCTCGCCGCCATCGCGCTTCTCGCCGGTTTTTCGATCGGCGGGCGTTTCCTCTATTATTACATGACCGGCGACGGCGAAGGAAAAATCCAATCGCTGATTCTGGCGGGTGTTCTGCTGACGGTAGGTTTTCAGACCGGTCTTGTGGCGCTTCTGGCCGATGTCATTGCGGCAAACCGCAGACTGCTGGAGGAAATCCGCTACCGGCAGTCCGTTCTCCATGACGACATCAAGACGATGGACAAGCAGAAAGCGCCGTCCCGACCGGTCGAGGCGCCAACCGTCCTGAAACAGCGCGAAGAACTCGAGCGCAAGGTGAGGGTGGCATGCAGGTAGCAGGCGGCAGGCTCGAAGGCGGCATCGTCATCGGCAATACCTACGACAAGTACGGCACCACCAATCCCATCGCCCGCTGGATGATGAACGGGTTTGATGCCGCGCTGAGTCGCTTCGTCGCCGATGCGGCACCGAAGACCATTCATGAAGTGGGCTGTGGCGAAGGCTACTGGGTCCTGCGCTGGCTTGCCGATGGTATCGATGTGCGCGGCACGGATTTTTCTTCCGATGTGATTGCCATGGCGCGCGCCACGGCAGGGCAAAGAAGCGTCGATCAGCAGCGCTTTCAGGTCAAAAGCATCTATGATGTGAAACCGGAAACCGATTCAGCTGACCTGATCGTCTGTTGCGAGGTGATGGAGCATCTTGAAGATCCCGAAGCAGCAGTTCAGGCACTCAGGAAACTCGACGGCAGCGATCTGATTGTCAGCGTTCCCCGGGAGCCGCTGTGGCGGGTGCTGAACATGGCGAGGGGAAAATATCTTTCCGATCTTGGCAACACGCCCGGTCACATCCAGCATTTTTCGAAGGCGGAAATTGTCGGGTTGCTGTCTCGCCACTTTGAGGTCAAGGCAGTTGCTTCCCCGCTTCCCTGGACAATGGTCCATTGCAAATGGCCGGCAAAGTAAATCCCACGCCATGGCGAACCCCGTCCTTCTGGCTGAAGCTGGCCGGCGGGTTGCTCGGCCTTGCCGGGATTGTCTTCGTTGCTCTCCGGCTCATCGAATATCAGGATGAACTGAGCCAGCATGCGCTGCCGGCATCCTTCTGGGCCGTGCTGGCATTTCTTTCCGTCGTCTATGGCCTGTCGAACAGCCTGCTTGCCATCGGCTGGGCAAGCCTTCTGCGAAGTCGGAAAGCTGTGGTGGAAACCAACCGTGTAATCTCCATCTATGCGACTTCGCAGCTTGGCAAATACATCCCGGGCAACATCTTCCAGTTCGCCGGGCGCCATGCGCTCGGTCTTGCCGCCGGGCTGCCCAACGGCGCGCTTGCCGCATCGGCGGCGCTGGAACTGGTTTTTCTCGCACTGGGCGGCTTGGCGCTTTCGCTGACAGCCGGTCAGCATCTCTTGCCGGCGTGGCCGGGATTCTGGTTTGTTGTCGCGGCGGCGGCTCTGACGGCAATAATCGCTATTGCCGTTGGCCGGTTTGCCGGACGTAGTGCCACTACTGCATTTGCGAGCTACTTTGCCTTTCTCGCCGTGTCGGGAATTTGTTTTGCCGCAGTTTTCGTCTCGCTGACGGGTGGGATGCCGTCTGCCGCCGGGCTTGCCTATCTTGCCGGAGCCTATGTGTTGGCCTGGTTGCTCGGCCTGGTAACCCCCGGCGCACCGGCAGGCCTCGGTATTCGTGAAACGGTCCTGACCGTTCTGCTTGCCGGCATGGCGCCTGCTTCGATCATCATCCTTGCAGTTCTCGCGTCCCGTCTGGTGACGGTGGCTGGCGATATCCTGTTCTTCGCCGCGGGCCAGGCTACCGGAATGACATCCATGCGCCGCCATGGCGGTCTGGAAAATCGCGCCCCGCGGTCCTGATTGCGCGAGCCTGGAGAAAACCCGTTGCAATCCTCACCAGCAAGAACCGTCAGATTTGCTTCCGGCCTGTCACCGGCCGCTGCCGTTGCAGTCATGGGCGCAGCGCTCGGGGTGTTCATCTACGGTCTGCTCGCCTTCGGAATATGGCCCCATCACGACTTTCCGCTGTTCGGGGCCAATATCTATGACCGCTATTATCTTGCGATGCTGGAAGGCAGGTTCGATCTTCCGGCGACCGTGCTGCGCTATGAGGGTCACTACGCACCCGATGGCACCGGTTATCTCTATCACGGCGTTGCGCCACTGCTGACCCGCTTTGCGTTTGCCTGGCTGGTTCCACTGGACCGGATATCCCTTGCGCCATTTTCCGTCTGGTTCTGGGCCTGTCTGGGATCGCTGTTCTATCACAAGCTCTTCCATGACCTGACGATCCGGTATTGGCCGCAGGCGAAGGAAACCCGTTGGTGTTCTCTGCTGCTGGCCGCCCTCGTCTGGTTTGCAACGCCGGGCCTTTTGATCGCCGTCAATCCGGCCCTGTTTCACGAGCCGATCGCCGTCGGGTATGCGGCAAGCGCCGGCCTGCTCTATGCGTTTGCACGCTGGCGTTTTCTGGGCGGTTCATGGGTATTTGCCGTCATTGCAATGGCGGCGTGGGCAGCGCTTTCCCTCCATGCCCGGCCCAATCTGGCGATTGGCCTCTATGCAGCAACACTGCTCATGTGTCTTGGCATGCTTTTCGAGCATCGCAGACAGGCCCTGCTTTCCGTCGTTGTGGCGTTCTCCATTCTCGGCGCGTCGGGCCTTGGCTATCTTGCCCTCAACCAGATCAAGTTCGGCGCAGCCGGTGCCACCCATGGCTCGTTTTCCGAAGGCGGCGTCCAGTACGGCCCGGTGTTCTGGGGGCTGGAGGATGAAAGCAGCGACCGCGCAAAGGCATTTGCCAAACACGGCAAGTTCAACATCCGCCGCATTCCTTCGAATCTGGCCGTCTATGCCCTCGATCCACCGCCAACTTTTGGCGAGACCCCGATCAGGATGATGAACGCGCTGCATGAAAAGGCCATGGCCAGCGGGCTGGGATTCATCCGGATCGAAAACCCGCGGATCGGTTTCGTTTTCCTATGGCTCCCGTGGCTGGTCATGATAGCTGCCGCGCTCGGCACTCGCCTGGCCTGGCAGAGCATGAAATCCAGCCTTCCCGTTCTGGCGGGGACTGCCATCTCGGCAGGCCTGACCTTGAGTTATGCCACCATTGCCCTGCGCTATCGCTTCGATCTCTGGCCGTTCGTTGCCGCGCTTGCGGTAGTGACCTATCCGGCGGTCGCGCCCCGGCTGTCGGCCTGGCTGGCAGATGGCAGGCGCATCGTCGCGATCGCCGTTCTGGTATTCAGCATGAACATGGCATTGGTCACCGCGGTCTCTTATTCGCAGTCCTTCCGCGAAGAGCCCGGCGGTTTCTTTGCACCGTGGAGTGGGGAGGTCTGCCGGGGGCGGGCGATGGCAAAAGGCCTGCCTGCAGGGCGGATCGATGCGGTCTGCATGAAATAGCCGCGCGATATTACACCGGCCGCGTCACCCTTCTGAGCGTCAGATTGATCCGCCCGCCATTCTTCAGCAGCGTCGAGGTTCCCGGATAAATACGGTCGACGCCGTGATAGGCAAGCCGGGACCGGCCTGCCAGCAGGACGATGTCTCCGCTGTTGAGCCGTAGCGACGCCGTGCCATCCGAGCGGCTGGTTCCACCGATTCGGAAACGGCAGCTATCGCCCAGCGAGACCGACAACACCGGCGCATCGAAATCCTCCTCGTCCCGGTCCTGATGCAGTCCCAGTTTTGCATCCTGGCCGTAGAAATTGACTAGGCAGGCTTCGGGATCATGCGGATAATCCGCCAGCTCGCGCCACAGGGAAAGCAGACGCTCCGGCATCACTGGCCAGGGTTTTCCGGTAACCGGATGAAATGCCTGATAGCGGTATCCCTGCGCCTTGTCGGTCACCCAGCCCAAGGTGCCGCAATTGGTCATCCGCACGCGCATCGGCTTGCCGGTTTTCGGCATGGCGGGTGTATAGAGCGGTGCCGCCTTAACGATTTCGCGAATGTCATCGAGCAGTGCTTCCTGTTCATTGCGGCTCAAATGATCAGGCAGTATCCGCGCATCATCGGGCAGGCTGGGCAAGGCTGGTCTCCGGCATCGCATGGGTGCATGCTTGAAAGCATGCTGCCGATGGCTCAAAAGGTCAAAAGCGAATCTGGTTTCGCTGCATTTGAAAACCGTTCGGGAGAAGGCCGGATTGAGCGGCGAGGCCATCAAGACGACAGATGAGACCATCCGCCGGGCGGCGGTTTTGATGCTCGTTCTGGCACTCGCCGGAATGTCTTTCTGGCTGCCGCAGCTAAAGGCCGTGCTATCGGGCCTGCTGTCCGGCGATCCCAACCCGGTTTTCATCAATCGCGATTTCGCCAATTACTGGCTGTCGGGGAAGCAGGTTCTGGCAGGCGACATCGAGCCCCTGTTCTTCAAGGATCGCTATCAGGATCTGCTGGAACAAACCTTCGCGCAAGAGGCGATGGAAACCCGCAACTGGTCCTATCCGCCACACTTCCTGCTGCTGACAGCGCCACTCGGTTTCTTCTCCTACCGCTCGGCTTATCTGCTGTTCGAAGGCCTTTCGCTGGTATTTTTCATCTGGGCCTGTTTCGAGGCATGGTTTCAATGGGGCCGGTCTTCGGAATTTTCGCTCAGCTTCCGGGCCGCCATTCTCTTTCTGTCCTGCTTTGTCATTGCGCAGTTCTATCTCGGCCAGAACGGTTTTCTGTTCGGTGGGTTGTTTCTGCTGGCGCTGGCATGGCGGCAGACGAAGCCCATCGCCTGCGGCCTGGCACTTGCCCTGCTGACGATGAAACCGCAGCTTGGAATCCTGTTCCCTTTTCTGCTGCTGGCAGAAAGGCACTTCGCCACAATTTTCTGGGCAATTGCCTTCACGCTTCTTCTGTTTGCCCTTTCGGTGGCAGCTTTCGGCTTTGCAAGCTGGGAACTGTTTGTTTCCGAAACCCTGTCCTATCAGCAGCAGGTCATGCGGGAATGGGGCGGCGTCTTCCTCTACATGATGCCAACCTTGTTTGCGGCGCTGCGTGCCATTGGCTTTGATGCTTCGGCGGCACTGCTTCTTCATCTGGCGGTTGCCCTGCCGGTCTTTGTCGCGACGCTGTGGCTGCTTTTCTTCAAAAAGGCCGGTCCTTTTGACAATGGCGTGCTAGTCGCGGCTGCCACCTTTGCAATCACCCCTTATGCCTTCCTCTACGATGCCGGCCCGCTTTATTTCCTGGCTACTCTTTCCCTGCTGTCGTTTGGTTCCCGCAAGCGGGTATGGATACCGTTGCTGCTGGCACTTCTGACCGCCCAGCCCCTCTGGCTGCCGGGATTGCCATTGCTGGCAAAAACAACCTTTGCTGCGCCGGCAGTGGCGCTTCTGGCGCCACTCACGGTGTTGATTTTCTTCCTCGTCCTGCTAATGCGGCGGCTGGCGTGGAGAACAGCTTCGCAATAGGGGCACTTTTCGGCCTTCTCTGAGGAGGGTCGGGCTGGAGATTCAGCCCAATTACAGCCCCTGAAACCCTTGCACCGGTAAAATGCGGTCCTTATATACGCCGCAACGCGCCGGGTGAGACGGGGTGAGGTTCATTCAAGCCATCGCATCATCCGGCAAATACCAATGATTCCAAAAGGTTCTGCCAAAAAACGCCGGCTCGGCACGAAATGCGCATTCGATGCAGGGCAAAACGGGTTCAGGCAGTTCGCTAAAAGGAGAGAAAAATGGCAAAAGTGATCGGTATCGATCTTGGCACAACCAACTCCTGCGTCGCCGTCATGGACGGCAAGGAGCCCAAGGTTATCGAAAATGCCGAAGGCGCACGGACGACCCCGTCCATGGTCGCCTTCACCGAAGATGGTGAGAAACTGGTTGGTCAGCCTGCCAAGCGCCAGGCGGTCACCAACCCCACCAACACCCTGTTCGCCGTCAAGCGCCTGATCGGCCGCCGTTATGACGACAAGGCGGTTACCAAGGACAAGAAGCTCGTTCCCTTCGAAATCGTCAAGGCTGACAATGGCGATGCCTGGGTAAAGGCCAATGACGAGAAGTATTCCCCGTCCCAGGTCTCCGCGATGATCCTGCAGAAGATGAAGGAAACGGCGGAAGCCTATCTTGGCGAAACCGTCAGCCAGGCGGTCATCACAGTTCCTGCCTACTTCAACGATGCCCAGCGTC
>JAGRLQ010000266.1 GCA_020441735.1 Nitratireductor sp. | reverse complement strand
GAGCGCGGCTTCATCCGCCGCCTGCCAAACCGCGCACGCGCTCTGGAAGTCATCAAGCTGCCGGACGGATATGATCCCGCCAGACAGGCCCCCGCATCGGCCCCCACACTGGCAAAGGGATTTGGCGTCATCGAGGGCGGGCTGTCGGACAACCCGGAACAACCTTCCGGCGCACCCGGCCGCAACAACGTCACGGAAGTCACCTTTGGCGAGTCCCGCAGCGGGGGCGAGCGCCGCGGCGGTATTGCCGCCCGCTTCCGCGCTTCCGGTGACAATGCGGCCAATTCAGGCGGCGGCATGGAAGAGGAAGCCCCTACAGGCTTCGAAGTCCCTGTCATGGGCCGCATTGCGGCAGGCGTTCCGATTTCCGCCATTCAACACGTTACCCATCAGCTTGCCGTGCCCCCGTCGATGATCGGCATGGGCCGTCACTTCGCCCTGGAAGTTCAGGGGGATTCGATGATCGAAGCCGGCATTCTCGATGGCGACACCGTCATCATCCAGGAAACGCCCTCCGCCGACCCCGGCGATATTGTCGTGGCGCTGGTTGATGAGGAAGAGGCAACGCTGAAGCGCTTCAGGTGCCAGAATGGCAAGATTGCCTTGGAAGCAGCCAATCCGGCCTACGAAACCCGCATTCTGGATGCCAATCGCGTCAACATCCAGGGCAAGCTGGCCGGCCTCGTGCGCAAATATTGAGCCGGCTGAACCGGACAGTCTTGCTTCGGGCTCAATTCCGCGACAGCACGTAGACGAATGCCGATGCCGCGGCCATCGCCACGACAATCGTATAGGGTATGCCGAGAACGGCGAGTTCCGGTGGAAATACGCCGGCCAGAACGGCAACGCACAATGAAACGGCGAGAACGGTAATCAAACGCATGGGGGCCTTCTCTCCGGCCAGGTCTTTCGACCAAGCCGGCCTGTGGGTTAAAGGCCACCTTCCCTTGTCCGCTTCATTTCTAGCAAATTGAAAACGCATTCGCATCAAATGCATCGCATTAACCTTGATGACCAAGGTTAATCGGCCGCCTCACCGGCACTAGGTAAGCAAAAGCCCCTTCGCTACCGCCGACGCCTCGATCCGCCAGAATGCCCCCGCCGCCGGTCAATCCCACAAATCGGGCAGGCAGGCCTGGCATGTACCGGCATTCAGCGCGGTGCACTTCTCTCGAGGCCTGAACCGTTAAGAAGACTCTCTAGCCTACGGCATATTCCGACTTGCATAATAATTAATCAGTGTGCGGAATTTTTATGCAGAGCGCTGGCGCGGAAACGGGCATTTTCTGCCGCTTTTTGCAGCATGTTTCTGCTCCAGCGAAAAACGGCCTGCAGATTATCCGCTGAAACGCATTGGATAAAACCCCTTGCCGGCTACCCGTGACCCGCGAACCGCTCCTAACACTCTGAAGAAAAAGGGCTTTTCAAAAAGTCACGGCCACCATTCTCCGTCAAGGCCGCTTGCGGGCCGTGGCATGGCCATTCCCGTCGGCAACTGGCATAAAACATGCTTAACACTGGACAACCATGGCAATGGCCGCCGGCAACCGCCGGTTTCAGGCTGATTTTCACGGTTCAAGGACAACGCCCGCACGGCGCCGGATTTCGGAGAGCTTCCTTTAGGTGGCTGCCGGAAAGTCCGGCAACCGGTCCGGCAAGTGGAGAGGCACATGAAAAAAATCGAGGCGATCATCAAGCCCTTCAAGCTTGATGAAGTAAAGGAGGCTCTGCAGGAGGCGGGTCTGCAAGGCATTACCGTAACCGAGGCAAAGGGCTTTGGCCGCCAGAAGGGCCACACCGAACTCTACCGTGGCGCAGAATACGTTGTCGATTTCCTGCCCAAGGTGAAAATCGAGGTGGTGGTTGGCGACGCCCAGGTGGAGCCCGCCGTAGAGGCGATCCGCAATGCCGCCCAGACCGGCCGCATCGGCGATGGCAAGATTTTCGTCTCCCCCGTTGAACAGGTGATCCGCATCCGTACCGGCGAGACCGGCGAGGACGCCATCTGATTTCGAACACACGGCGCCGGATTTCCTTCGCGCCGTCACAATAACCAAAACCAGCGCTACTACAGAGAGGGTATCATGACCACAGCAGCTGACATTCTAAAACGCATCAAGGACGAGGACATCAAGTTCCTCGACGTGCGCTTCACCGACCCGCGCGGCAAGATGCAGCACGTCACCATGGACGTCGGCGTCGTCGACGAAGACATGTTTGCCGACGGCATCATGTTCGATGGCTCGTCCATCGCCGGCTGGAAGGCGATCAACGAATCCGACATGACGCTGATGCCGGACCTCGACACGGTTCATGTCGATCCGTTCTTCGCCCAGTCGACGCTGGCGATCTTCTGCGACGTGCTCGACCCGATTTCCGGTGAGCCCTATGGCCGCGACCCGCGCGGCACTGCCAGAAAGGCCGAAGCCTATCTGAAGGCATCCGGCATTGGCGACGAAATCTTCGTCGGCCCGGAAGCCGAGTTCTTTGTCTTCGACGATGTGCGTTTTTCGGCAGATCCCTACAACACCGGCTTCCAGCTTGATTGCAGCGAGTTGCCCTCCAACTCTTCCACCGAGTACGAAGGCGGCAATATGGGCCACCGCCCGCGCACCAAGGGCGGTTATTTCCCGGTACCGCCGGTTGATTCCGGCCAGGACTACCGCTCGGAAATGCTCTCCGTGCTTACCGAGATGGGTGTGAAGGTGGAAAAGCATCACCACGAGGTTGCTTCCGCCCAGCACGAACTCGGCATCATGTTCGATGCGATGACCCGCAACGCCGACAAGAT
>JAGRLQ010000030.1 GCA_020441735.1 Nitratireductor sp. | reverse complement strand
GCCGCCTTCACCTTCAAGGTGAAGCAGGATTCGGAAGCTGCCATCGACCGCGTCTCGGCACTGGAGCAGTCGATCAAGGCGGAGAAGGATGCGATCGACGTATTGCAGGCCGACTGGAGCCTGCTGACCGACCCCAAGCGCATCACACGGCTGGTGGAGCAATACAGTGACCAATTGCCGATCTCGGCGCCATCGCCGGAAAGCATCGGTACGGTTGCCGACATTCCGCCGCGTCCGGCGGTTCCCCAGTCGCCGCGAACCACCACCATAGCCGACCTTATCGAGGGCCAGATCGTTGATACGTCTACGACGGGTTCGGTTGAAGACGCTGCCCAGGGCGGGGAGGCTGCGCAATGATGCTGTCGTGGAAACAGCGCTCGAAGGCAATCCCGGCCATGGCAAGCGGCGCTCAGCCTTCCTCATCGCCAAGCCATGCCGGCATGCTGAACCTGCAGGGTGCAAGAAAGCGCGCCATCGACCAGTCGCGCTCGCGCATTGCTATGGTCATCGTGATGATCATCGCAGTTTACGCGATCATTGCCGGCAGGCTGGCCTATTTCGGCATTCTCGAACCCTCCGACCAGGTTCGCCTCGCGCTGGCGGACCCGACGATCTCCGCACGCCGTCCCGATCTGGTGGACCGTACTGGCAGGACGCTTGCCACCGACATCAACACAGCCTCGCTCTATGGCGAGCCGCGCCGTGTGGTCGATGTCGATACAGCCGTCGAGCAACTTGCCACCGTGCTGCCCGACCTCGATATCGAACTGACCCACCGCCGGTTGTCGAGCGGAGCTGGTTTTGTCTGGTTGCGCCGTGAGCTTACCCCTGCGCAGCAGGGCAAGATCCTTTCGCTTGGCATTCCGGGTATCGGTTTCAAGCGCGAGACCCGGCGGTTTTATCCCAATGGCTCCACCGCCTCGCATCTGGTCGGCCACGTTAACATCGACAATGTGGGCATAGCCGGTTTCGAGAAGGTGATCGACGAGCGCATTCTGAGCGATCTGCGCGCTGCGGGCTTTGCCGATGCAGCGCTTTCCGAGCCGGTTCAGATGTCAATCGACATTCGCGTCCAGTCGATTGTCCACGATGAACTGGAGCGGGCGATGGAGCGCTATCAGGCTATTGCTGCAGGCGCCGTGGTTCTCGACGTTCACACCGGCGAAATCGTCGCCATGGCATCGCTGCCGGATTACGATTCCAATGATCCTGTACAGGCGCTGCAGCCTGACCGGCTGAACCGGATGTCGGCGGGGCTTTACGAGATGGGTTCGACCTTCAAGACGTTTACCACCGCCATGGCGCTCGACAGCGGTCTGGTGACGATGAAAAGCAAGTTCGATGCCTCCAAGCCGCTGCGTATTGCGGGTTTCACCATCAACGATTTCCACGGCAAGAAGCGGGTGCTCAGCGTGCCGGAAATCTTCATCTACTCTTCCAATATCGGCACTGCCAAAATGGCGGATGTGGTTGGTATCGAGGGACACCGCGCGTTTCTTCACCGCCTTGGCCTGCTCGACAAGATGACGTTCGAACTGCCGGAAACGGCGACGCCGGTCGAACCGGCTGAATGGAAGAAGCTCAACTCGGTGACGATCTCCTACGGCCATGGCGTGACCACCACCCCGCTGCAAACGGCAGTGGCGGGTGCAGCACTGGTCAATGGCGGCAAGCTTCTTCCCCCCACGCTGTTTCACCGCAGCCGCGATGAAGCCGATGCGCTTGCAAAACAGGTGGTTCGGCCTGAAACCAGCGACATGATGCGCTATCTGTTCCGTCTCAATGTCGAGAAAGGCTCCGGACGGCGGGCGGATGTCAAAGGCTACTGGGTTGGCGGCAAGACGGGGACAGCCGAAAAGGTCGTCAAGGGACGTTATTCGAGCGAAAAGCGCTTCAATGCGTTTCTGGCGGCTTTTCCCATCAACGATCCGCAATATGTGGTGCTGACCATCATCGACGAGCCAAAGCCGGAGGAAGGTGCCCATGGGGCGACAGCTGGCCTCAATGCGGCGCCGATGGTCTCCAACATCGTTCGCCGGTCGGCACCGGTTCTGGGCATGCGGCCTCAATTTGGTGAAGATTTGAATATGATGTCCGTTCGATATTGACCGGCGGGGAATAGCCCGGCATTGCGGGCCGGGAGCCGGCAGCCTTCGGGTCTCGGGGGAACATGCACAGCCGGATGGTGCGCAACTGTAATGGATTGAAGATGAAGCTCGGTGAACTGGCGGCGGCATCCGGCATTGACGGTCTTGGTGAGGGGTTTGGCCCGCAGGCGGCAGAAATTGCGATTGCCGGGCTGACGGCGGATTCGCGCCAGGTGGCGCCCGGCTATCTGTTCGTGGCGTTGAAGGGCACGGCGGCAGACGGCGCGGCCTATATTCCCCAGGCAATCGAAAAGGGTGCGGTAGCCGTGCTGACCCATGAAGGCGCGCCGCAGGCAGACTTGCCGGTCCCCGTTGTCCGGCTTTACGATCCGCGCCAGGCGCTTTCGCGGCTTGCCGGCGCTTTCTACAGCGACCAGCCGGAGACCATGGTGGCGGTGACGGGTACTGCCGGCAAGACCTCGGTTGCCTCCTTCGTGCGCCAGATATGGGAAGGCACGGGCAGGCAGGCTGCAAGCATCGGCACGACCGGGGTCACGGCGCCCGGCCGCGAGGAATATGGCAGCCTGACCACGCCCGATCCGGTGGCACTGCATGCATTGCTTACGGAACTGGCGCAGGCAGGCGTGACCCATTGCTCGATGGAAGCTTCCTCGCACGGGCTCGACCAGTACCGGCTCGACGGGGTGAAGCTGGCGGCTGCTGCCTTCACCAATCTTGGTCGTGATCACATGGATTACCACCCGACGGTGGAACACTATTTCAATGCCAAGATGCGGCTGTTCTCCGATCTGCTGCCCAAGGGATCACCAGCGATCATCTTTGCCGACGACCCCTGGAGCGAAAAGGCTTCTGCCGCAGCAGAAGCTGCCGGTCATGATGTGCTGACCGTGGGTCGCAATGGCAGCTATCTGGCGCTCAAGCGCGTCGAGCACGAACGCTTCGGCCAGATCGCTGAAATCCGTCATGGCGATACCCACTATCGGGTGGAGTTTCCGCTGGCGGGCGATTTTCAGATTGCCAATGCGCTGGTAGCCGCTGGCCTGGCCATCGCCACGGGTAGCGAACCGCAGGCAGTGATGGACCAGTTGCACACCCTGAAGGGGGCATCCGGCAGGCTGGAACTGGTCGGTTATTCGGCAAGCCATGCGCCCTGTTACGTGGACTATGCCCACAAGCCCGATGCGCTTGAAAACGTGCTGACCTCGCTGCGCCCCTTTACAACCGGAAAACTCGTCTGCGTCTTCGGCTGCGGCGGCGACCGAGATCCCGGCAAGCGGCCGATCATGGGCGAGATTGCCAGCCGGCTTGCCGATGCGGTGATCGTTACCGACGACAATCCGCGCAGCGAGGTGCCCGCAGCGATCCGTGCGCAGATCATGGCGGCTGCCCAGGGTGCCACGGAAATCGGCGACCGGGCTCAGGCGATTGCCGAGGCGGTTTCCATGCTCGGCAAGGGAGATTGTCTTGTCGTTGCCGGCAAGGGGCATGAAACCGGCCAGACTGTCGGGGGTGTCACCCATCCCTTCAGCGACCACGAAGTTTTGCGCAACGCACTGGCTGCCGCCGGGGGCAAGGCCGCATGAACTTGTTGTGGGAAAGCGATGCGCTGCTGGCCGCCACTGCAGGCCGTCCGGTCGGCGCCATGCCGGAAGGGATCACCGGTATCTCCATCGATACGCGCACGCTGCAGCCGGGCGAAGCGTTTTTCGCCATCAAGGGCGACCGCATGGACGGCCATGACTATGTGACAGCTGCCATGAAGGCCGGCGCGGGGCTTGCCGTCGTGGCAGAGGAAAAGCTGGTGGCGCTTGGCGGCATCCGCATTCCTCTGGTGGTGGTGCGCGATGTGCTGGAGGCGATGCGTCAGCTTGCTTCTGCCTCCCGCGCCCGAACCAAGGCGCGGATCATTGCGGTGACCGGCAGTGTCGGCAAGACCACGACCAAGGAAATGATGCGTACCGTGCTTGCCGCTTCCGGCGCGGTGCATGCATCCGTTGCGTCTTTCAACAATCACTGGGGTGTGCCGCTAACGCTGGCCCGCATGCCGTCGGAAACGCGTTTCGGCGTCTTCGAGATCGGCATGAATCATCCCGACGAAATCCGCCCTCTGGTCAAGCTGGTGCGGCCGCATGTGGCAGTGATCACCAATGTGGCGGCGGCCCATCTCGGCGCTTTCGACAGTTTGGATGCGATTGCGCGGGCCAAGGCGGAGATTTTCGAGGGCGTGGTGGGTGGCGGCTACGGCCTGATCAACCATGACGACAAGCGCTTCAAGTTGCTGAGTGACCTTGCAGCCGAGGCGGGCGTCGAGCATCTGCGCACGTTCGGGCGCAAGCGCGGCAGTGACTACCGGTTGAAAAGCGTATCGGTGGAAGCAGGTGCTTCGCATTTTGAAGTTGCCATCCGGGGCAAGGTGCACAAGGGCGTGTTGAATGCGCCGGGCGAACATCTGCTTTCCAATCTGATGGCGGTTCTGGGGGTTGCCGATCTTGCCGGCGCCGACATGGAAAAATCGCTCAAAGCCTGTGCATCAATCCGCACCGGCAAGGGTAGGGGGGAGCGCCATGCGCTCAAGAACGGCAAAGCGCGGTTCACCCTGATCGATGAGAGCTACAACGCCAATCCGGCCTCGATGCGGGCTGCAATCACGGCGCTGGGTGAAACGGAACCGGCAGGCCGCGGCCGCCGGATTGCGGTTCTGGGCGACATGCTGGAATTGGGCAAGGCGAGCGAAAAACTGCATCGAGAGCTTGCCGCGCCGCTGGAGGAAAACAACGTTCAGCTCACGCTCACCGTGGGTGAAGAAATCGCGCTGCTTGCAGAAGCGCTCGGCAAGAGGAAGTCTGCCGGACACTTTGCAAGCTGGAAGGAAGCCGAAACAAAGCTCGCGGAAATCTTGCGTCCGGGCGATGTAGTCATGGTAAAGGCTTCAAACGGATTGAGATTCGGGGAACTGGTGGCCTCGCTGGTCGGAAAGTATTCCGGCGAAGCAAAGGCGGACAGCAGTCCGGCGCAGCGCGGTTAGCCTGCGCGGAGCGCTTAGCCGGCATCAGCCGGAAAGGGGAAGCAGAACATGCTCTATTATCTCTACCAGGAATATGCGGCGACCTTTTCCGGGTTCAATCTTTTCCGCTACATAACGTTCCGCACCGCAGGTGCGCTGGTAACGTCTGCGATGTTCGTTTTCCTGTTCGGACCGGCAATCATCTCCGCGCTGCGGCTTCGCCAGGGCAAGGGGCAACCGATCCGCGCCGACGGGCCGGAAACCCATTTCGAAAAAGCTGGTACGCCCACCATGGGTGGCCTGATGATCATTGTCGGCATTCTGGTGTCGTCGCTGATCTGGGCCAATCTGACCAGTGTCTATGTCACCGTGGTGCTGACCGTTATGCTCGGCTTCGGGCTGATCGGCTTTTACGATGACTATCTGAAAGTCACCAATGCCAGCCACAAGGGATTCTCCGGCAGGATACGCCTGCTGCTGGAATTCACGATTGCCGTTATCGCCTGTTTTGCCATCATGGCGAATGGCGAGCAGCCATTTTCCTCCTCGCTTACGATCCCCTTCTTCAAGGATGTTCTGGTCGATCTCGGCATCTTCTTCGTGGCTTTTGGCGCCTTCGTCATCGTCGGTGCGGGCAATGCGGTCAACCTGACGGACGGGCTGGACGGGCTGGCAATCGTTCCGGTCATGATTGCGGCTGCCTCCTTCGGCGTCATCGCCTATCTCTCCGGTAACGCCATCTTCGCCAATTATCTGCAGATCCATTTCGTGCTTGGCACCGGCGAAATTGCGGTCTTGTGCGGGGCGGTGATCGGAGCAGGGCTTGGGTTCTTGTGGTTCAACGCGCCGCCGGCGGCGATTTTCATGGGCGATACGGGGTCGCTCGCGCTGGGCGGCATGATCGGTTCCATCGCGGTTGCCACCAAGCACGAGATCGTGCTCGCCATCATTGGCGGGCTCTTCGTCGTCGAGGCGCTTTCGGTCATCATCCAGGTGGCCTCCTTCAAGCTGACCGGAAAGCGGGTTTTCCGCATGGCGCCGATCCACCACCATTTTGAGAAGAAAGGCTGGACAGAAAGCCAGGTGGTCATCCGCTTCTGGATCATCGCGGTAATTCTGGCGATGGTCGGGCTTTCAACCCTGAAACTGAGGTAGCTTGGACTTGAACACGTGATCGCGGCGGACACGGCAAAAGGAAAGCGGATCGCCCTGTTCGGGTTGGGCGGCTCCGGTCTGGTGACGGCAAGATCGCTGCTTGCCGGCGGGGCCGATATCGTCTGTTTCGACGACAATCCGGCGAGTGTTGAAAAGGCAGCAAGCGAAGGCTTGCCGACGGGCGATCTCAGGAAGGCCGATTTCTCCAGCATCGACGAGCTGGTACTGGCGCCGGGTGTGCCGCTGACCCATCCCAAACCGCACTGGACGGTCGAACTGGCAACGGCTGCCGGCAAGCCGGTCATTGGCGACATGGAGCTGTTCTGCCGGGAGCGGCAGGCAAAGAGCCCGGATTGCGCCTTCATTGCCATTACCGGCACGAACGGCAAATCGACGACCACTGCGCTGATTGCGCATCTTTTTCGCTCGGCAGATCGTGATGTTCAGATGGGCGGCAATATCGGCACGGCGGTACTTCTGCTCGATGAACCAGCGCCGGACAAGGTCTATGTGGTGGAATGCTCGTCCTACCAGATCGATCTGGCGCCAACGCTCGACCCAAGCGTCGGTATCCTGCTCAATCTGTCGCCCGATCACCTGGACCGGCATGGCACGATGGAAAACTATGCGGCGATCAAGAGGCGGCTGGTTGAAAACAGCGCAACGGCCATTGTCGGCGTCGATGACGGCCATTCTTTGTCTGCCGCGGATGCCTTGAGGGCTGCCGGCCACACCGTAACGGCGATCTCGTCGCGGGGCGCGCTTGATGACGGCATCTTTTTCGACGATGGCTGTTTGTGGCGTGCGCAATCCGGCAGCCGTGAAAAGCTGTTCGACATGTCTTCGGCTCCGGCCCTGCGTGGCAGCCACAACGGCCAGAACGCGGCGGCGGCCTGGGCGGCAGGCGAAAGCTGCGGCCTTAAACCCGATGAAATCCGGAAGGGACTTGAAAGCTTTCCCGGTCTCATCCACCGTATGGAGCCGCTCGGCAAGGTTGGCAACGTGCTGTTCGTCAACGATTCAAAAGGCACCAATGCCGATGCGGCCGCCAAGGCGCTTTCCTCCTACCGAGACATCTTCTGGATCGCCGGCGGCCTTGCCAAGGAAGGCGGGATCGAGCCGCTTCAGCCCTGGTTCGAACGCATCGCCAGGGCCTATCTGGTCGGTGAGGCCGCACCACAGTTTTCTGCCACGCTGGGCGCGGCCGTTCCCTACGAGATATCCGGCACGATCGAACAGGCAGTTGCCAGTGCTGCGCGCGATGCGGCGGCGAGCGGCCTTGCCGAACCCGTTGTGCTGCTGTCGCCTGCCTGCGCCAGCTTCGACCAATTCCCCAATTTCGAGGTTCGCGGCGAAGCCTTTCGCCAAGCGGCCAAATCACTTAGAGGCTTTATACCCATGAAGGAGTTGACGTCATGATCAGCCGCGCGGACCGGTCGCTGTTTGCCGAATGGTGGCGAACCGTGGACCACTTCCTGCTTGGGATGATATTGCTTCTTGTATTGTGTGGGTTTCTGCTCTCCTTTGCCGCCAGCCCACCAGTGGCCGAGCGCATCGGACTTTCCCCCACTCACTTCACCATCCGGCATGCCATCTATCTCGTGCCGTCGCTGGTGCTGCTGGCCGGCCTTTCCTTCCTGACGCCCAAGCAGGTGCGCCGTACGGCGCTGATCCTGTTTGCCATTTCCATTCCGCTGTTGCTGGCAACGCTGTTTCTGGGTGCCGACGTAAAGGGTTCGAGGCGATGGATATCGCTTGCGGGTTTCTCTCTGCAGCCGTCGGAATTCGTCAAGCCGGCCTTCGTCATCATCTCTGCCTGGCTGTTTGCCGAAAACACAAGGCGGCCTGAAATTCCCGGCAATCTCTTCGCCATCATCCTGTTCGGCATCGTCGCGGCACTGCTGATTGCCCAGCCCGACTTCGGCCAGACGCTGCTGGTCGGCACGGTATGGGGCGGCATGTTCTTTCTTGCCGGCATGCCCTGGGCCTGGATCGCTGCTCTGGGCGGACTTGCGGTATCGGGCATTGTCGCTGCCTATTTCTTCTTTCCCCATGTCGCCGGGCGCATCGACCGGTTCTGGACCGGCAGCGGCGACAACTTCCAGGTGGAGACGGCGCGCGAGGCAATCATCTCCGGAGGCTGGCTTGGTCAGGGTGCGGGTGAGGGAACGGTAAAGCGCTATCTGCCGGACAGTCATACCGATTTCACCTTTGCCGTGGCGTCGGAGGAGTTCGGTATCATTGCCACCATCCTGCTGGTGGGCGTGTTCGCCTTCATCGTCGTGCGTATCCTCAATACGGCGCTGCGCGAGCGCGACATCTACATCCGGCTGGCGGCGAGCGGGCTTGCCATGCTGTTTGCCGTGCAGTCGATGATCAACATGATGGTGACGCTGCAACTGGTGCCGGCCAAGGGCATGACGCTGCCTTTTATCTCCTATGGCGGCTCTTCGCTGATCGCCATGTCGATCACCATGGGCTTTGCGCTTGCACTGACAAGACGGCGGCCGGAAAGCCTGCGCGGGCCTCAGACCGGTCTCGATCTGCGCCCCTATTCGCCGGCTCGGGGAGTCTAGTTTTGGGTAAGCCCGTTCTGCTGGCTGCCGGGGGTACCGGCGGTCATCTGTTTCCCGCCGAGGCACTGGCGCATGAACTGGTGGCCCGGGGTTTTGCGCCTGTGCTGGTGACCGACAAGCGGGCTGAACGATTCACCGCCGATTTTCCGGCCAAGAGCATCCATGTGGTTCCCTCCGCCACCCTGGCATCGAAAAATCCGGTTGCCGTGCTGCGGACGGCGTGGACCCTTTTCAAGGGATACCGTCAATCAGCAAACCTGATCCGGCAGATCAGGCCGCTGGCAGCCATCGGTTTTGGCGGCTATCCGACGCTGCCGCCCATGGTTGCAGCAACCGCAGCGAAAGTGCCTGGCATCGTTCATGAGCAGAATGCCATTCTGGGCCGAGCCAACCGGCTGCTGGCTTCACGGGTGCAACTGATCGCAACAGGCTTCCACCAGGTCGGCAAGGCGGTGGATACGCCGATGCTCGAAACCGGCAATCCGGTTCGCCCGATGGTCCTGGCGGTCAAGGATGCAGTGTATCCAGAGCGCAAGGCATCCGATCCTCTGCGGCTGGTCATCTTCGGTGGAAGCCAGGGCGCGCGGTTCTTCAGTGAGGCGTTGCCGCCGGCGCTGAAACTGCTGAGCGCAGCGCAGCGCGGGAAGCTGTCCATCCTGCAGCAGGCGCGCGAGGAGGATGAGGCCGCGCTGAAACAGGCCTGTGCAGGGTTGGGCATCAAGGCCGAAATTGCACCGTTCTTTGCCAACATGCCGGAAGAGATTTCAAAGGCGCATTTCGTCATCGCCCGGGCGGGCGCCTCCAGCGTTACCGAGCTTGCCGTGATCGGCAGGCCAAGCCTGCTGGTGCCACTGCCGGGTTCGCTCGACGGCGATCAGGCAGCCAATGCCATCGCCATGGCAGAAGCCGAAGGTGCCTATGTGGTCAAGCAGGCGGAGCTCAATGCAGAGCGGCTGGCAGGCTTCGTGCAACTGGCGCTCGACGAACCCGGAAAGCTTGCCGGCATGGCGAAGAACGCGCGCAGGACCGGTATTCCCGATGCAGCAAGGCGACTTGCCGATTGCGTCGAATGTGTTATCAGCGGCGGCGATATCGCAAGCCTCGAATTCTGAGTTTATAGCCCGGACGTTTTCCCATGAAAATGACAGCCAATATCGGTACCGTTCATTTCGTCGGCATTGGCGGCATCGGCATGAGCGGCATTGCCGAAGTGCTGCACAATATCGGCTACAAGGTGCAGGGGTCCGATCAGGCCGAAAGCGCCAATGTGGAGCGGCTGCGGGCCAAGGGCATCACCGTTCACATCGGCCACCGGGCGGAAAACCTCGGCGAGGCGGAGGTGGTGGTCGCTTCCAGTGCCATCAAGCAGGATAATCCCGAGCGCGTTGCGGCCCGTGAGCGGCGCATTCCGCTGGTCAGGCGGGCGGAAATGCTGGCCGAGCTGATGCGCTTCAAGAATGCAATTGCCATCGGAGGAACCCATGGCAAGACGACGACGACTTCCATGGTGGGAACCCTTCTGGAAGCAGGCGGGCTTGATCCCACCGTCATCAATGGCGGCATCATCAACCATCTCGGCACCAATGT